>JBEIEG010000224.1:0-4610 GCA_040383035.1 Hyphomonadaceae bacterium
CGAGATGGCGCGCCATCTGCCAGACGACAAAGTGCTTTATCTCTGCACCGGCAGCCAAGGCGAGCCACGTGCCGCTTTGGCCCGTATTGCAGAAGGTAGCCACCCGTTTGTGACCCTCGGGCGCGGCGATACTTGCCTGTTCTCTAGCCGTGAAATTCCGGGCAATGAGCGCGCGATCTTGGAGCTCCAAAACAAGCTCGCGATGCGCGGCGTCGAGATCATCACCGGCAAAGATCGCCACATCCACGTCTCGGGCCACCCGTGCCGCGATGAGTTGCGCGCCATGTATGAGATGGTTCGCCCGCAAATCGCCATCCCAACCCATGGCGAACAGCGCCATCTGATGGAGCATGCGAAGTTCGCCTTAAGCCTTCAAGTGCCAGAAGCTTTGGCCGTGAAGAATGGCGACATGATCCGCTTGGCCCCTGGCCCTGCTGCGGTGATTGACGAAGTACCTAATGGCCGCTTGTTGGTGGACGGTGATGCCATCATCTCTTCAGACAGCGAGACCATTCGCGACCGCATTCGGTTGGGCGAGCATGGCTATGTCATGGTGTCTATCGCCATGGATGCCAAAGGCCGGATTAAGGCCGGACCAGATGTGCGGGCGCGTGGCTTGTCTGAGCGCAATGGCGCCCCAGCTGAAGGTCGCCTAGAGCAATTGGCCGATGCGGCGGAAGAGGCGTTTAACCGTATGAAGCCCGATCAACGCATGGACGAAGAAACCGCTGAAGGCTATGTCATGCGGGCCGTCCGCAAAGCTTGCGACCGCATCTTCGGCAAGCGCCCCATCGTCGATGTGGTGGTGATGACGATTTAGGTCGGGGCTCGTTTTATTCGACGATTTGTTGAAGCTACAAAAGACAAAGCCCCGCTTAGGCGGGGCTTTGCAGACACTTTGGCAAGTTTGCGATCTCCGACCAAAGCGGCCAACCGAAGTTGGACTTAAGTGTCGGTGCAACCGACGACCTAAGATAGATATAATCAAGCTCGTGATTAGTCAAACTGCAATCCAAGGCCGGAACTTACGCTGTTTTGCACCCTTGAAAAAGAACTTTGGTGAAAGGCAGGGCCACCACCAAAGTGTTTCTAGTCGAGGCGTCTAATCCACAGACAACAGAGCCTTACCCCTAAGGCGTACCCAAAAACGTCATCGCCGCGACCACATAGCCCTCGACACTCGACTTGACCGAGGCTTCTGGTTCAATGCGGAACAAGGGTGAGTGATGGGGTGGCGCTTTGCTCATGTCATCGGTGATGCTGCCGCCAACATTGAAAAACACGCTTTTGATGCTGCCCCATTCGGGCGCGCCGTAATAGGCGAAGTCTTCAGCGCCCATGCCAGCGCGTGGAATTTTGGACATGCGGTCCGCGCCAAAGGCGGTCTCAAGGCTGGCGCGCAGCTTGGCGGCATTTTCAGGATCGTTCAGATTGGGCGGGGCTTTTTCGTCAAGATTGGTGACGATGGGCATCCGATCTTCTGGCACGCCGTAGGTTTTTGCCACACCGTCAGAAATGCGTTTAATCCCATCTAGGAGCTTTGCCCGCACTTCCGGCGTGTCAGCCCGCACGGTTAGTTCCAAGCGCGCCTCTTCGGGGATGATGTTGCGCTTTAAGCCAGCCTGCACGACGCCGACAGTCACAATGCCGGGCTCTAAAGGCGAGATGTTCCGGCTGACCAAGGTCTGTAATGCCATGACCAGATTGGACGCGACGACAATCGGATCCACGGTCTGTTGTGGTGAGGCACCATGCCCGCCGACGCCGCGTACAATGATGTTCACGCCGTCAGAGCTGGAATTGGCAACGCGGCTTTCAACCTTGAACTTGCCGCGCTCTAGGCCGCTGGCAATGTGGAGGCCCAGCGCAATATCAGGCTTTGGGAAGCGCGTATAAAGGCCATCTTGCAACATGGCCAAAGCCCCGCCCAAGCGTTCCTCGGCTGGCTGGAAGACGAGTACGATTGTGCCACGCCACTGGCTCTTGCGTGTCATCAATTGTCGCGCAGCGCCGATGAGGGCGGCGACATGAACATCATGGCCGCAGGCATGCATGACGGGCATCTCAATCCCGTCGGCATCGATCTGCCGGACTTTGGATTCATAAGGCAGGCCATTGCGTTCGAGGATTGGGAGGCCGTCCATGTCGGCGCGCAACATAATGGTTGGTCCGGTACCATTGCGGATCACACCGACAACACCGGTTCCGCCGACCTTCTCAGTGATCTCAATCCCGCCTATGGCGCGCAGTTCTCGCGCTATGACGCCCGCGGTGCGCGTTTCCCGGAAGGACAGTTCTGGATTGGCGTGCAAATCCTCCCACAAGCTTTTCAGCGAGCTTGAATAATCAGCAGCCACACTCGCGCTCAACTCTGGAATTTTGAGCGTCTGCACCGGCGCAGTCGGTTTAGGGGCAGCAGCGCCTAAGATGATCAGTGCGGCTAGTGTAGCTATTGATGTAGTTCTTTTCATAGTGGTCTCCCCGATCACAATTCTGATCACAGCCTTGTGAGGCTAAGGACCGCCACCGCGCTTGTCTATCCAAAAGTGAGGCCTACCTGTGGGCTAAGATTGACGTAGCTGCCTAAAGCCATGATGGAAGCGGGCCACTTGCACAGGAAAAGCATTATGAAACTGGGTCGTCTCAATCACGTCGGCATTGCCGTGCCCTCCATTGCCGCTGCCTTGGAAAATTACAAAGCCCTCTACGGCGTCACTGACGCCGACATAACGCCGATGCGCGACATGCCAGAGCAAGGCGTGAAGGTGGCCTTTGTCGATATTCCAAATAGCCAACTTGAACTGATTGAGCCCTTGGGGGAGGCGTCGCCGATCCACAAATTCCTCGAAAAGAACCCCAACGGCGGTCAGCATCATGTATGCTTCGAGGTCCCAGAGATTTATGCCGCCCGCGACGCGATGAAGGCCAATGGCGCGACCATTCTGGGCGAGCCCCGAATTGGCGCTCACGGCACTTTGATTA
Source organism: Hyphomonadaceae bacterium (assembly GCA_040383035.1). Taxonomy (GTDB): domain Bacteria; phylum Pseudomonadota; class Alphaproteobacteria; order Caulobacterales; family Aquidulcibacteraceae; genus Aquidulcibacter. The sequence continues at coordinate 2,983 of JBEIEG010000224.1, forward strand.
TCTTTGTCCACCCAAAGAATTCAAACGGTGTATTGATCGAGCTTATGGAAACGCCGAAGGGGGCCCATTAGATGGATTGGTTCACAGGGATCGCAATCTTTCTCACCATGTGGTGGGTGATCCTCTTTTGCGTCCTACCGATTGGCGTGCGCAGCCAAGAAGAAAGCGGTGAAGTTGTCGCCGGCACAGACCCTGGTGCCCCTGTCGTCGCCAACATCAAGCAGAAATTGATCTGGACCACGGCGATCACGTCCATTGTGTGGACAGCTTTTGCCCTGCTTTTGATGTCAGGTTGGGTCTCGTTAGAGCATCCATTGGGTCGGTTGATGGGCTGACGGGCTCGATCAACCTGAAAATTGGGTCAATTTCGGCTTCAAGCCCAAAATGAGGGCAGGGTTTGCACCACATTTAGCCGCATGATGGGCATAAGCATGTTTTTGCGGCAATTGGGCAGCCACCATGTTGCACCTGCGAGGCGGAACGGCGATTGTGCACTTGCGAGACGGGCCTGTCGCCCCCTCGTAAATGCCTGATGGCGTTTCCTCCCAGAACCTTTGCGCCGCGCCTGACTTGTTCAAGCGCGGCCTTTTTTCGTTTTGGGGGTGAGTATTAAATGATGGAGCGCGTGAGCCACTAGCTGCGCATCTCTACGCGGTCCTCACCCCTCTCCCTCTGGGAGAGGGGTGAGGGCTCTTACACCGGCATTGTTTGGATGTGCGAACGGGTGACTTTCATCCCGTATGAGCTTTCTCGCCTTTGCGCTTAGTCCCCCTCACCCCCGACCCCTCTCCCCCAATGGGGGCGAGGGGAGAACACATAATGCAAAATCGGAACACTTGGTCGCACTTTCGTGAAACATAGTTTCCACCAAAATGGGTCCAGACGAAAAGAACTTCTTTCCGCGCACCCCCACCACCCGCAGCGCTGACTAATTGCCTCAGCGCGCGGCACAGACTATGGCAGAGCGTCAAAGAGAAGGTGATCGCCATGCGCATGTCGCGCTATTTCCTGCCCGTTACAAAAGAAACCCCAGCCAATGCCGAAATCGTGTCGCACAAGCTGATGCTGCGCACCGGCATGATCAAGCAACATTCCGCCGGGATCTATTCCTGGCTGCCTTTGGGCTTGAAAGTCTTGCAAAAGATTGAGGCCATTGTGCGCGAAGAACAAAACCGTTCAGGCGCGCTGGAAGTCTTGATGCCGACGATGCAAGGGGCAGACTTATGGCGCGAAAGTGGCCGCTATGATGCCTATGGCGCAGAAATGCTGCGCATCACCGATCGGCATGAACGGGATTTGTTGTTTGGGCCCACCGCCGAAGAAGTCGTGACCGATATCTTCCGCAACCATGTGCGCTCCTACAAGGAATTGCCGCTGAACCTCTATAATATCCAGTGGAAGTTCCGCGATGAAGTCCGCCCGCGCTTTGGCGTGATGCGCGGCCGCGAATTCTTGATGAAAGATGCCTATAGCTTTGATCTCGACGAAGCGGGCGCGCGCGATGCCTATAACAAGATGTTTCTGGCCTATCTGAAGACCTTCCAGCGCTTAGGCCTTCAGGCCGTGCCCATGCGCGCCGATACAGGGCCCATTGGCGGCGATTTAAGCCATGAGTTTTTGGTGCTCGC
>JBEIEG010000225.1:0-4572 GCA_040383035.1 Hyphomonadaceae bacterium
CGCGCGCGGTTACGTGCAGCCTCAGGCGTCCAGGGCAGGCCATGCTCGCCAATGGTCATCCATCGTTGTTGACGGTTCACGCGATACTTCACGCAATAGGTCTTTCGGCCACTGGACGAGATCCGAAGCATGAAGCCACGCAACTCAATGTCCCAAATCCGCGTGTCGCCGCTCTCGGGCGGCATCGCGGAATCGACAAATCTCTTGTTGATTTTTGCCTTCAAAACGTCTGACATTGTCAACTTCCTATGCCATTTTTGTGCTACCAATTGACCCCATCACGCGACACCATCATCTCAAAAATGGCGAAGTTTGGACCCAATTTCAGCTTTTTTTGCTACCAATTTGCTACCAAATGGGAAAAATTCAGTAACAAGCTGCCCCATAATATTACAAGAAAAACTATGTATCGCAATATATTATGAAAAATCGTGACAAGCCGTGAAAACGCGAAAAAACGAGGGGTTCAATTTTGGTAATGATGAGGTCGGGAGTTCAATCCTCCCCTGTGGCACCAGTCGTTTGGAACTGTCGTTTTAAACAGGCCCCTTGCGGGCGACCCCTCACCCCATAAACTTCCAAGCTAAAGTCTGCCCAGCATGGAAGGGGACGACTTGTGTTCCGGCGGCAGACAAAGTGGCTGGCACGTCTACTGTCACCTTCTCCAGCACGACGTGCTCTTCGTTCACAGGCAGTCCGTAAAAGCGTGGACCGAAGAGGCTGGCAAAGCCTTCGAGCTTGTCGAGTGCGCCTTCCTCTTCAAACGTCTTGGCATAGCTTTCGATGGCAAAAGGCGCGTTGAAAATGCCGGCACAGCCACATGCCGATTCCTTGTCGCCAATCGCGTGCGGGGCGGAATCGGTACCGAGGAAGAATTTGGGCGAGCCTGAAACCGCTGCCTTACGCAGGGCCAAACGGTGGGTCTCGCGTTTGGCGACTGGCAAGCAATAGAAGTGCGGGCGAATGCCGCCCTCGAACATGGCATTGCGATTAAAATCAAGGTGATGGGGTGTGATGGTGGCGGCAATTGGATGGCTAGATGCTTCCACAAAAGCAACTGCATCGGCTGTCGTAATGTGCTCAAACACGATCTTGAGGCCGGGGAAATCGCGTACGATCTCGCTCAAGATGCGGTCGATGAACACGGCCTCACGGTCAAAAATATCGATGTGGGACTCGGTTACTTCACCGTGCAGCAAGAGCGGCATGCCGATTTTTTCCATGGCGGCAAACACAGGGTACAGCTTCTTAAAGTCCGTTACGCCATGGCTAGAATTGGTGGTGGCGTGGGCGGGATAGAGCTTGCAGGCGGTGAAGACGCCGGTTTGAAAGCCGTTAGAAATATCGACCGGATCGCTGTGATCGGTCAAATAGCAGGTCATCAGGGGCGTAAATTTGAGACTTGGGTCCGCCACGGCTACAATGCGGTCGCGGTAAGCCGCTCCAAGCGCTGTCGTGGTGACTGGTAGAGCAAGGTTTGGCATGACAATGGCCCGGGCAAACTGGCGCGCCGTGTAATTGACAACAGCGGCCAACATCGCCCCATCGCGCAAATGCACGTGCCAATCATCAGGCCGACGTATCGTAAGGCGGGTCAAGCTTGTTTGTACGTCATCGCCCTGCGTCGCCACATCCATCATTTCACGCCTCTTTCTATCCGACCCCAATGACGCATGGATTAGAGAGGGAGGCGAGCAAGGTCAAATCACGGATGTCGCGACTAGACAGCTTGCGTCGCACCAAAGCGCCAGGCCGACCAAACAACGAGCAAAAGAGGTGCAAGGCCAACCAAGTCAACCAGCGCAATTGTCTTTAAGGGGCCTGACGGCATGCCAGCGCGGAGATAGAGCCAAAGGAAGCTAATCACACTGATGGACACCACGATACTTAACGCACGGCGGGCAGCTGGGTCGAGCGCGCCAGCAACACAGGCGGCAAAAATAGCCAGGAAAAGCGCGCCGCGATGGGTGATCAACACACCTAAGTCCCCATTGGCGTCAATCCCATCGAGCTTCTTCGTCAAATCGGGCAGAACAAACACCGCGGCAGGCGATAGATGAATGAGGGCCAATAATGCCCAAGCCAATTTCGTGATGAGTTCCATAATCACTCTCTCTATTTGCCAAAGGTGACTATAGCGTCATTTTTCTGGGTGGCTAGAGGAAAATAGCCTCCGGAAAGCCAGCACCGGCAGCTTTCCAATTGACCGCCAAAGCGATATCTCCTCTAGTCTGGACAGAAACACCAACAACAAAACAGGGAGTGAGAGCATGAGTGCGAGCGTGGAATTCATTGGCGATGTCGCAGTCATCCGCATGGATGACGGCAAGGCCAATGTGATCAATCAAGCCATGGTTGCTTCCCTGCATGCGGCTTTGGATCAAGCCGAAGCCAAAGCAAAGGCAATCGTGCTGGCCGGCCGTGAAGGTCGGTTCTCGGGCGGCTTTGATCTGCAAGCCCTCACAGGTTCTGGGCCAGAGGCTGCGATTGCGCTTCTTGACGCAGGGGCCGGCCTTTTGGTGCGCCTCTATGGCAACCCCCTGCCTGTGGTCGCCGCCTGTACTGGCCATGCGATTGCGATGGGCGTGTTCATCCTGCATGCCTGCGACACCCGCATTGGCGCGGCTGGGCCCTATAAGATTGGCGCAAATGAAACCATCAATGGCATGGTCTTGCCGATCTTTGCGCTAGAACTCTCAAAAGACCGGTTGAACCCGCTGCACATGACCAAAGCTGTGGTGCAAGCCTTCATCTATGATTCTGAAGGTGCGGTTGAAGCCGGCTATCTCGACCACCTCACCAGCTTGGACAAGGTGGAGGCCGAAGCGATCGCCTTAGCGGCCCAGCTCGCCCAATTGCCCGGCCATGCCTATCACGGCAATAAGCTCGCCGTTCGTGGTGCAACGCTGGAGCGCATCAAGGCTAGCATTAGCAACCATCACGGCAAATAGGCCCTGTAAATGACCCTGCCCATGCGCCTCGTGCTAACCAGTGATCACGCCGCGATAGAACTGCGGCGCGCGATCTATGACCATGTGACCGCGCAAGGCTGGGAAGTGGATGACATCGGCCCCATGACGTCTGAAAGCACGCCCTATCCAGAACGGGGTGCTGAGGCCGCCCGCCTTGTCGCAGCAGGGCAGTATCGGTTTGGCATTCTGCTGTGCGGGACCGGCCAGGGCATTATGATGGCGGCCAATAAGGTCAAAGGTGTGCGCTGTGGCGTATGTATGGACACCTTCTCCGCCCGCATGATCCGCCAACACAATGACGCCAATATGCTCTCACTTGGTGCGCGCGTGGTAGGCCTTGGCCTCGCGCTCGATATTGTCGACGCGTTCCTGTCCGCCGAGTTCGAAGGCGGTCGGCATGGGACGCGAGTGGATATGATAAAGGCGTTGGAGGGGTGAGGCGGTGGCTTCTATTGCGGCTACACGTTTGTAGGATCCTCGAATAAGTTGAAGTGCACGATATCTAACGACAAACCAGAGTTAGGACGGCAGCCTACCGGGCTGACTATTACCCCCAAACGCAAAAAGCCCCGCATGAGCGAGGCTGGTTCGAAGGGTTTGGGTGCGGGGGCAGGATTTGAACCTACGACCTTCAGGTTATGAGCCTGACGAGCTACCGGGCTGCTCCACCCCGCGATAAGTCTTTTGCCAGTGAGCCGCCTGGCATTTTTGACAGTTTGCTCCGCCTTCGGCGTTTCAAACGGGGCTGCTCCACCCCGCGTCAAAGGTGTTCGCATGTATAAAGATATAACATGCAAAGGAAGGTCTGATCTGACATCGTCTGGAAAGGAAGGTGTTTTGAATAAGATACCAAGTGCATTCGGCAGACCCGGCAGCGACCTACTCTCCCGCGCCTTAAGACGCAGTACCATCGGCCCTGGGGGACTTAACGACCGAGTTCGGGATGGGATCGGGTGGGGACCCCCCGGCATAGCCGCCAGGTCGGCGGAATGCACTCGTATCTTATTGTCTGACATCGTCTGGATTGGCACATTTATGTGCTTATGAACGGCGCAGTCTTCACTGCGTATGAGATCGTAGGATCAAGCGATTGAGCGATTAGTACCAGTCAGCTTCAACCCTCGCGGGTCTTCCACACCTGGCCTATCAACGTGATGGTCTATCACGGCTCTCAATGAGACCTCGTTTTTAGGTTAGTTTCCCGCTTAGATGCCTTCAGCGGTTATCTAGTCCATACTTAGCTACCCAGCTGTGCCGTTGGCACGACAACTGGTCCACCAGAGGTATGTTCATCCCGGTCCTCTCGTACTAGGGACAAATCCTATCAAGTCTCGACACCCACGGTAGATAGGGACCAAACTGTCTCACGACGTTCTGAACCCAGCTCACGTACCACTTTAAATGGCGAACAGCCATACCCTTGGGACCTGCTCCAGCCCCAGGATGAGATGAGCCGACATCGAGGTGCCAAACGATGCCGTCGATATGGACTCTTGGGCATCATCAGCCTGTTATCCCCGGAGTACCTTTTATCCGTTGAGCGATGACCCTACCACGCAGGATCACCGGATCACTATGGCCGACTTTCGTCTCTGCTCGA
>JBEIEG010000226.1:0-4570 GCA_040383035.1 Hyphomonadaceae bacterium
CGGTGGTTTTGAAGCTTTGACGCAACAGCGTCTCGAGGCGGTGATGTCGTCCCGACAAGTTTTACCCGGTGAGGCAGACCGTTTGTCAGCCCTAGGCAATTTCACCAATGCCTCGAGTGAAAAGATCATTGGGCTGGATGCCAGCTTGGTCGTGGTCAATCGGAACAACCCGATCAATCGGATCGACACAGAAGTCTTAGGTCGGATTTTGAGTGGTGAGTTCACCGATTGGAATCAGGTCTCTAAAGACACGTCGGGGCGCATCTCTATTAAACTTGAGAGCCTTGGCGCTGACTTTCATTCAAGCCCTGCAGGGCGTTTGTTGGGCGACCGCGAGCCGCCTGAAACCGTCAATTTCTTGGATGATCCCGCCGGGGTAGCCGATGCGGTTGGCCGAGATGAAAAGGCAATTGGGATAACCCGACGTGGCACAGGCGGCGTAAAGGCCTTGGCGCTGAATGAGCGGGGTGCCCGTTCGGTCGGGGCAGACGATTTTTCGATTTCGACCGAGACTTATGCGTTTGCTGAACGGCTGTTTGTCTATGTTGGTTCGTCCGGCGGCGATCCGACAGCGCGCGATTTTGCCGATTTTGTCACCTCACAAGCAGGACAGGAATTGGTAGCACGTATGGGAATTACACCCCTCAGACTGAGGGCTGTCAAAGTCTTGACGCCGCCGGATGCGCCGGGTGACTACCGGACCTTTGGGCGCTTTGCCGAGCGGATGAATTTTGACATACGCTTCTATGACGGGGCCAACCAACCTGACTCACGCGCCGTGGAAGACCTTAAGCGCTTTGTTGCCTTCATCAATAAGAACCAGATTGATAAGCGTCGGATCGCCGTTTTGGGCTTTGCTGACAACGTTGGTGCAAGGGCCACCAATATTGGTCTTGCACAATCGCGGGCAGAAACTGTCGCTTTGGCTTTGCAGGGGCTTGGAGTTACCCCGGGGGTTGTGCGTTCCTACGGGGATTCCTTGCCAGTCGGCTCAAACTCGGACGAGCGCGGGCGTATGCGTAATCGGCGGGTGGAGATTTGGTTATGTGCACCACCGGCTTGCCCACTGATCAATCTTGGTGCTGAAGCTGAAGCTACGACGCGGGGCATTCCAGCCGGTGTCCGACTTGGCCCACCGCGCCCGCCTGTGGAAGGGGAGCCGGTGCCGAAAGGCTAAAGACCCTTTGACACCTGTTTGCGCGTTCCGATTAATTGGCCGCTGTCTGCCCTTTGGCGGGTAAAGCACTGATCCAAGCTGCCATTACTTTGGTCAACTCAGGGTTATAAGGGGCTACGGTTACGGGTTTGCCCGCCTGATTGGCTGCTCGAACCTCCTCTCGGCTTGCTTGTACATCAAAGCCATGGCCAGTGAGGGGCAAAAAGCGATAGGTCGCCGTGCCCGGGCGATAAAAGTTGACGACGTCGACAATCCGTTTGTGATCGCGCTCGTCAATGGCTGCGAAATCAGCTTCACCATAAATGGCTAGAACCGGGGCTTTGGTATCGCGCCAAGCGGCTACGGTATCTTGCGCAGCCACCCCACGCCAATAGGCAAGGTTGCGGCCGAGGATTAGGTCGTCGCCATCCCAATCAAAAGCGCTGCGCAACATGGCTTCATGATTGGGGTTTTCATTTGCGATTGTCTTAAGGCTGACATCTTCATTGAAAATGCGCTGCATCAAAGGCCTAAAGGCTTTCGCCGCCTGTTCCGCGTCTGCGGGGTCGGCCCCAGCGGACAAGAAGCCCTGCATGGCAAATAGCTCTTGCATATAATCCTGCCAATTACGCAGGGCGGTGCCAAAGACCATCACGCCCCGAGGCGCGGGCCCTTTGGCGGCAACCAATGGCGCTTGAATCCCGCCCATGGAATGGCCGAGGATGATGATACGATCAGGGCTGACACCGCGATCCTTGATCAAGGCTTGGTAAGCGGCCTCAAACCCCTCCATTTCCAAAGCAAAGTCGGTTTTCAGGCAGGGTGTAGATGTGAGGCTGTCACCCATGCCCAGCTTTTCAATCCGATAAGACCCAATGCCGGATTCTGCCAAAGTCTTGGCCAAGAGGTGATAGGGATGATTGGGTGGGCCTTCGACACTGCCGCAGCCATAACCTTGGATCAGGAATACGACAGGGGCTCCTGGTAGTGCAGTCTTCGGGGTCACCAGAATATCGCGCAATCGACCTTCCTTGAAAGCAACTGTGCCATAGCGCACATCCGCACCGGGAATGGATTCAAGCGGGCGGGCCGTGGCTTTGGCAGTGACGGTCTTGGTGTCTGTGCCGCGCTTAAGGGTGAGGGTCGCCATGTCGCCCGAACGCAAAAGGCCTGCAGCCGCAACAAGTTCCATATTGGTTTTTGTCGCCTGACCATTGACGCTTAAGATAATGTCGCCGGGTTCAACGCCTGCCAAGGCCGCCGTCATCTGCGGCGTAACCAAGGTCACCTTTGGCCCATCGCTGGTGTTTTCAAGCGCGACACCTAGGGCGGCCCGCCGGGTCAGGTCTGCGGTCGACTGCGTGCCGCCACTTTGGTTGGCAAAGGCCGAGCCGCCGATCAAAGTCCCCGACAGCATGGCTGTTGCCACTAAAAAGCTACGTTTCATCGTCTCGCCCTCCCTTACATCCCGCGCTCGTCCTAAGCGGGAAGTGGCGGTCAACTCAAATGAATTCGAGTTAAGGTTCCGCTTGCCTTTAGTTAGTTACGAATGCGCTGCGTGGGATGCCTTGGAAGAAGAGGGCGCTTTCTAAGTTTCCATGCTCAATCCGTGCAGGGGCCTGAGCGGCCACGATTGGTTTAGCGCGATACGCGATACCAAGGCCCGCCGCTTCAATCATCATCAGATCATTCGCACCATCCCCAATCGCAAGGGTTTGGGATAGATCGAGGTTTAAGCGCGCCGCATCTTCTTTCAAAGCGGCCAGCTTGGCCTCTTTGCCAAGGATCGGCATGCCGACTTTGCCGGTCAGACAGGTACCATCATCCAGTAATTGATTGGCGCGATTGGTATGAAATCCTGCCCGTGCCGCAACGCGGCTGGTGAAGAAGCTAAAGCCACCGGAGACCAAGGCACAATGCGCGCCTGAGTGCGCCATGGTTTTCACAAAGACTTCGGCCCCCGGATTCAGGTCCACACGTGCGTCGTAGCAGGCTTGTAGCGCTGTCAGCTCCAACCCTGTCAGCATTGCTACTCGTTCGGTCAGGGCACCTTCAAAATCAAGTTCGCCTGCCATTGCCCGTTCGGTAATGGCTGAGACTTCTGCCTTTTTATTGGCAAAGTCTGCCAATTCATCGAGGCACTCGCAGCCGATGATGGTGGAATCCATATCAGCGACCAAAAGGCCCATGCGTTCTGGCGGCTTTGAGGAAATGTCGAGCGGCAGCCCATCAAGCCAAGAAATCGCTTCCTCGGTATCGCCATCGATAGAGCTCAGATGTAGGGCCTCGCCTGGTTCAATCGTCTTCAGCGAAAGTTCGCCCCATAGGGCTTCGATCCGCGCCAAGGCTTCTTCAAGGACTTTTTCGCCAGTTGGGCTCACGAGGATTAAAGAAGGCACTTGAGACTCCATTCAGCTTATTCGCATCAGACTATTGGCGGTGTGCCGTAACTTGGGCTAGAGGCAGGCCATGCAAACTGCCCTCCTTATTCTCGGCCCCACGGCTTCGGGCAAGACCGCCTATGCCATTGATGCTGCTATCAAGCAAAATGGCGAAGTCATCAATATGGACTCGATGCAAGTCTATACAGACCTCGAGATTTTGACGGCAAGGCCCGGCGTAGCCGAAATGGGCGATGTACCCCATCATTTGTTCGGCCATATTGATGGAGCCGTCGCTTACTCAACAGGGGCTTGGCTGGCAGAAGCCGAAGCCACCATTGCTAAAATTCAAGCGCGCGGTCGCAGGCCTATTCTGGTGGGCGGCACCGGCCTTTATGCGCATGCCTTGACGCAAGGCCTCGTACCGACCCCACCTGTACCAGCAGACGTGCGCGCTTCGACCCGCAGATTGGTCGGGGCTGATCCGCGTGCAGCACACGCGCGCCTGCTGCAGGTGGACCCAAAAGCTGCACGCAAGATTGAACCCAAGGACGCGGTGCGCATTGCGCGCGCGTTAGAGGTTTTTGAAGCCACGGGCAGGCCCTTGTCCGAATGGCACCAAGACCCCCAGCCCCCAATTCTGGCGCAAGGTGCTTGGGAAGGCATTGCGCTGATGCCAGACCGCGAGGTCCTTTATGCAAGGATTGAGGCGCGCTTTGAACGCATGATGGAAGAGGGTGGCCTCAACGAAACCCATGCACTTTACCAGCGCAGGCTGGAGCCTGATTTGCCGGTCATGAAGGCTGTCGGCATGCCGGGGCTGATTGATTTCTTTGAGGAGCAATGTGGCTATGACGAAGCCATATCGCGCTCCATCCTCGACAGCCGGCACTATGCCAAGCGGCAAATGACGTGGATTCGCAACCGCGCGGCGGACTGGAAGGTCATTCCTGTATGAGCGAAGCCAAGACCTTGGATGTCGCCGCGGCCTATGATGTCTGGGCACCCAGCTATGATGGCTACGACAATCCGA
>JBEIEG010000227.1:0-4516 GCA_040383035.1 Hyphomonadaceae bacterium
CGTCTCGCGCCCGGCGGCCCATGTGATGGCAGAGGCGGAAAAGCTGGTCGGTGCTGGCGTTAAAGAGCTGTTGGTGATCAGCCAAGACACCTCCGCCTATGGCCTCGATATTGGCTATGCCACCAGTACGTGGAAGGACCGCGAATATCGCGCGAAATTCTATGATCTTTGTAAGGATCTGGGCAGTTTAGGTGCTTGGGTGCGCCTGCATTATGTCTACCCTTACCCCCATGTCGATGAGGCCATCCATCTGATGGCAGAGGGCAAAATTCTGCCCTATCTCGACATTCCGTTTCAACATGCGAGCCCGCGTGTGCTGAAGGCCATGCGCCGCCCCGCCAATCAGGACAAGCAGGCCGCCCGCATTGCAAAGTGGCGGTCAGAATGCCCTGATCTTGCGATCCGCTCGACTTTTATCGTCGGCTTCCCCGGCGAGACAGAGGAAGACTTCGCCCAATTGCTGGACTTCATGCGCGAAGGCCAAATCGACCGGGTCGGTTGTTTCAAATATGAGAATGTCGTCCATGCGCCTTCCCGCGAGCTCGAAGGCCATGTGCCTGAGGAAGTAAAGGAAGAGCGTTGGCACCGGTTTATGGAAGTCGCGCGCGAGGTGTCTGAACAGCGTCTTGCCACGAAAATTGGGAAAGAAGTCGATGTCATCATTGATGAGGTCGACGATGAAGGCCCGATTGGCCGTACGGTATGGGATGCGCCTGAAGTGGATGGCGCTATCGAGCTGCACGGCTTTAAGAAGGCCAAGCCAGGCGATATCGTACGGGCACGGATTGTCGATGCTGGCGATTATGATCTGGTTGGCGAAGCGATCTAGTTTTTGGTCGCCAGCCACCATGCGCCAAAGCTAAGGCTGAGAAGCAGCGTCAACATCACAGCTTGCTGGCTTAGGCCATACATGGCCGCGCTGGCCAAGACGGCTGTTTGAATGATGGGCAGGCCAATGGGGGCCATATAGGCGAGCAGGCTTAAGACAATCACAACAAATGTGATCCCGCCTATTTCTCGCCAAATCTGCTTGCGCGCGATGTCAGCTTGAACTTCCCGCATGACGCCCGCCACAAAGGCATCATTAGAAGCGGAGTCTTCTAAAGCTTGGGCTTCGAAGAACAGAGATTTGAGAGCAAGATCGTCTTGGTTCATGGCTGTTTGCTTTCTGGTAGATCGATTTTGGCCCCAAGGGGCGTGGGGCGCAAGTCCCGCATGACTTCGATTGCGCGGTCCCGCCCGCGCAGAGCATGGCTTTTGACGGTTCCAAGCGGCATGGACAGGGCTTGAGCGGCTTCGCTATGCGACAGCCCGGCCCCAAAACAGAGGGCCACGACAAGCCGTTGATCGGGGGAAAGGGCGACGAGCAGTTTGTCGAGATCAAGTTTGGCGGCTAGAGCCGTTTCTTGAGAGGCGACTTGGTCTTGATCGGACAGCCAATCATGATCGCGCTTTTGCGCGCGGGCGTGGCTGCGACGTTGGTCATGGGCGGCGTTCACGGCGATGGAAAATAGCCAGCCACGAAAACTACCCCCGGCTTGGTCGGCACCGCGCCAGCGCGAAAGATTCTTCCAAGCCTTTAGAAAAGTCTCCTGTGCCAGATCATCTGCCAAGCTAGGCTCAGAGACCATCCGGCACAGGAAGCCACGAACGGCGGCTTGATGACGGCGCACCAGCTGATCAAACGCGTTGGAGGAACCCGTGCGGGCGCGCTTGACCAAGGCTTCATCAACATCGCTGATTAGCGTTTGACTGGTGTGCACTTTCATAGCCTCAGTTCGCGTTTCATCCCGTCCTATTGCGGCTGGGACGGGGGAGCAGGGCGACGCAAGCGCCAGCTTAGAATTTGGCCGACGCCGGTAAAGGCTAGAACAACGCCAATTAGGACCAAGATTGTGCCTACGCCGGGTCCTTCTTCTACGCCAGTTAGCATCACGATCCCACCGGCAACACAGAAGCCCAAACCCATCATGAAGCTGATCATGCCCGCGCGCAGATCCATTTCAGGTGAATTTGGTGCTTTGACCATCAGCTTTAGCGTGGTTTCATCCAGTTTTTGGCCAGAGGCGATGACTTGGCGCAGAGTCTCCTGTTGGCCTTCGCGGACTTTGGCGTTCCAATAGAGGGTCGCAAGAACCCCAACCGTTATACAGAAGAACAACATGAACGGGACGAGTTCACCAGCATTTTGCATTTTCTTTTCCTTTTCTCATGTGCGGCGACGGCAAAAACTAATGACGCCGCCGCTTCTGAATTCGGATGCAGCCAAGCTGCATTCTTTGGGATTAGCGAGCAAGAGTGAGTTGGGTAGGTGCTTTAGTGGTGGCGATTACCAGCACATCATAGGTTTCCAGCTTGTCGCGCACGCTCAGGGGCAGGGACAGCCATAAAGTGCGATTAGCTTTCAGTGCTTTGATCTGGACGGCTTGGCCTTCCGTGGTTGGCTGCGCTGCAAGCTGGCTCAGGATTGAGCATGTCTTGGCGCTAAAGGCTTGGCGGCCTTGGGGTTGGCACAGCGTATGACGGCTGACAGGATGGGCCAGATCTTTAGCCCAGGCCATTTGCGCTGGCTTGAGTGGGGCAATAGCCTGTTGGGGATTAGCTTTTGTTTGTGGAACGGCTGCTAACACAGGGCTTGCAAGCCCTAAGCTTAAGCAAATTTGGCCGGCGGCGAGTATCAGGGGGAGGGTTTTCATCTTGGTATCCTTGTTGTTGGTTGGATACAGATAAGACGTCACAGGCCTTTGATTTGGATGCGGCAGATTTCCGCATCGCGTGATATTTTTCGTGTTGGCAAAACTAGTCTATAGGATTTGCCATGGCTGATGACGTTTCCCCCCTCGCGACTGCGCAATCCATCACTTCAGACGGGCTGTTGCTGGATTGCTGGTATTTTGCTGCAACCTCGGCAGAGTTGAAGGCAGGCAGGCAATTCCGTCGCATGATTGTGGGGGAGCCGATCTTGCTTGGCCGCACCGCCAAGGGTGAGGTGTTGGCCATGCGTGACGTTTGCCCGCATCGGGCGGTTCCTTTGTCCGCAGGGCGTCAAGTTGAAACCAACGGGCAAGCCACGATTGAATGCCCCTATCACGGCTGGCGCTTTGGTGGCGATGGAGTGTGCAAGCTGATGCCGTCCTTGGTCGAGGGACAGCCCTACGACCCGGCGAAGGTGAGGGTACGCCGCTTTCCCCATGCTGAGCGAAACGGCCTTGTCTTTATCTATATCTCATCTGACCCCCGGTTTGACGGCACACCCGATCTTCCGCCGCCTGACTTTGGCATCAAGGCTGATAAGCCCAAATTTGTCGTCAGTCGGGTGTTTGAAGCCCATATGGACAATGCGGTCGTGGGTCTGATGGACCCGGCCCATGTGCCCTTTGTGCATAATCAATGGTGGTGGCGTCCGCCGTCGGTGGGGCTAAAGCTCAAACAAAAGCAATTTGAGCCTCGACTTTACGGCTGGGCCATTGCCCGCCATGCGCCGTCCTCTAATTCTCTGGCCTATCGCCTATTGTTCGGTGAGGGTGTGACGACCGAGATTGTGTTTATGGTCCCGGGCTTCCGCTGGGAGGTGGTGGAAAATGACAAGAGCCAGTTCTTTACGCTGACATGCCTGACACCGATTGATGGCAATTCGACGCTCATCACCCAGATCAGCTATTGGACGGCCGCGCCTTTGTTGGACCTGATAAAGCCGATCCTGATCCCCGCAGCCCGAGAATTCTTGGACCAAGATGGCCGCATGGTGGACCTTCAGAATAAAGGACTGCCTTTTACAAAAGGCATGCTTTGGATTGACGATATCGACGTGCAAGCTAAGTGGTATAACAAACTCAAGCGGGAATGGGCGCAAAGTCGGGCCGAGGGGCGGCCTTTCTCTAATCCCATACACCCTCAAAGCTTGAAGTGGCGTAGTTGATTCCAAGCTCGGGCAAGGAATGGGCTTGCGTCAGCGCTTTAGGTCAGCCATCGTGCTAACTAACCATAAGCAGGGGCTCAGGGGAGATTAAGCTTCATGCGAATAGCAATACTGAAGGAAACGCGCGACGGGGACACCCGGGTGGCGGCCTCGCCAGAAACGATTAAAAAGCTCACGGCGGCGGGTCATCAAATCGTTGTCGAAAGCGGTGCCGGTGATCACGCATCCTCGCCAGACCGTCTGTTTGTAGAAGCAGGCGCTGAAATCGCGGCAGATGCAAAGGCGACGCTTAAGGGCGCTGACCTTGTATTGAAGGTGCGTCGCCCGAGTGCAGCTGAGTTGAAGCTAGTCCCAAAGGGCGCTGGCGTTGTGGCATTCTGGAGCCCGCATAGCGACAAGGCGCTGATTGAAGCCGCCGCCAAAGCTGGCGTCGTCGCTTTGTCGATGGAATTTACCCCCCGCATCACCCGCGCCCAAGCGATGGATGCTTTGTCGTCTCAGGCGAACTTGGCAGGTTATCGCGCCGTGATCGAGGGTGCGGCGCTTTACGGCCGTGGCTTTCCGATGATGATGACGGCGGCTGGAACCGTCGCTGCA
>JBEIEG010000228.1:0-4497 GCA_040383035.1 Hyphomonadaceae bacterium
AATCACCCTGAACCGACCAGACGCTCTCAACGCCTTCAATCAACAATTGATGAATGAGTTGACCGCGTGCTTAGATGTGGTTGAAGCCCGCGATGATGTCGGTGCGATTGTCATCACCGGCTCTGCAAAGGCTTTTGCCGCAGGCGCGGATATCAAAGAGATGGCGACCAAAACTTTTGCCGATGTCTATGGTCAAGACTTTATCACCGCCAATTGGGAGCGCGTAACCCGTTGCCGAAAACCAACTATCGCAGCTGTTGCAGGCTTTGCTTTGGGTGGTGGGTGTGAGCTTGCCATGATGTGCGACATGATCCTAGCCGCCGACACAGCCAAATTTGGCCAGCCAGAGATTAAACTTGGCGTCATCCCAGGCGCAGGCGGGACCCAGCGGTTTGCCCGCGCTGCTGGTAAAGCTAAGGCAATGGACATGATTTTGACCGGGCGCATGATGGATGCGGTCGAGGCCGAACGTTGTGGGATAGTTGCACGGATTGTGCCTGCAGACGCACTCTTAGACGAGGCCCAAAAAGTGGCTAAATCCATTGCAGGTTATGGTAAGCTGGCCGTTATGGCGGCCAAGGAAGCCGTTGACCGCGCTTTCGAGACTCCCCTTAGCGAAGGGGTGCGCTTTGAACGCCGGATCTTCCACGGTTTGTTTGGCACCGAGGACCAAAAGGAAGGCATGGCAGCCTTTAGTGAAAAGCGGCAAGCGCAATTTACAGGCCGCTGATGAAACATAGGCATTATTGCTTGACCTTTCGCCCCTGTTTCGGCATACACCGCCCCCTCTTGGGTAGCCACGTGGCTGCCTCTTTCACACGTTAAATCGGATTAAACGATGGCCAATACGCCTTCGGCCAAAAAAATGGCCCGCAAGATCGTGCGCCGCACGCTGGTAAACACCGCCCGTCGCTCGCGCATGCGCACATTTATCCGCAAAGTCGAAGAAGCAATCGCTTCGGGTGACGGCGCAGCAGCTACCGCAGCTCTCCGCGTTGCGGAACCAGAAATCATGCGCGCAGTGTCGAAGGGCGTTGTCCATCAGAACACCGCTTCTCGCAAGGTTTCGCGTCTGGCCCAGCGCGTAAAGGCCGTTGCACGTCCCGCTTAATTTGCTGGTTGCGCATCTGTCGCGAACGGACTGAAGAGTAAGATTGTCCGAGTACCCGAATTTTAGGGTTTTTTGGATTTCGGTATCTCACGAAGATCGTTGGTAGCAAACACGTTTCTGTTGAGCAGCCAGAAATGGCGCGGTATACGGAACATTCTAATTCAATTAATCTGCAGCCGCATACGCCCGTATGCGGCTGTTTGTCTTTATAGGCTTTATTTGGTTTTGAATGCCCTGCACTTCAATAAATATCTGTTTAAATTAAGTTTTTTTATGAATCTGTTGGTTCTGAAATTTTATCCACAGGGTTGTGATGTCTCACGATCTTGTTAGCTTTTGCATAAGCCCCGCTGATTATTGAGAATCTTCACCTGTCAAGCGAATCAGGTGTCGCATCAGCAGAAAAAACAGATGTCAAACGCATGAAATTGCTGTTGCGTACTCGCGCTGTGTAGGCTTTAGTTTGATCACGACGTCGGTCCTCTTGCTTCTAGCGGGGATGGCGTTTTGCCAAGTCTTGGACCTTTTCCTGCGAATAACGCCGAATGGTGCGCGCGGAGGTGTGTCTAGAACACTGGGTACAAATTGGGTGGTCCTGTTGGGACAAATTATTGGCGGGGTGGTTTGAGTAATGGTCTATGGGGTGCATACAAGCGTTTCGGCGACATCGGGTTTTGCCAACCTGCCTTCAGATCTCGAGCCGTCTTCAGCTCGCGGGTTGTGGGCAACGGCCCTGCCTCGTTTACGCGGAGAGCTGGGCCCTGACGCATTCCGGGCCTGGATTGAACCCTTGCGGCTGATCGCGATTGACGCTGCGTCAGTTACATTTGCAGCCCCCAATTGCTATGCTGTAGCCCGCCTGACCACAGATTATCTGCACCGCCTGCAAGCGCGCTGGTCTTCATTGGATCCAGCTGGTCGCCGCGTGCGCTTGGTTGTAGCAGACGCCGAGGCGCTTGCATCTGACGATGTGATGGCTGACGAAGGCCTTGAACTTGACCAAGAGCTTGCCGTTGCAGAAGCAGCGCAAGAACCCGTGGAATTGTCCGGCTCCGCCAAAACTTTCTCTAATTACGAAGTGGGCGAAGCTAATCGTGTGGCCGTCGCGATTGCCCGGGGCCTTGCCGAAGTGCCAGGCACTGGCGATCTCGTATTCTTTCATGGCTTGCACGGGGTTGGGAAAACCCACCTTCTTGAAGCCGTAACGGCGCGCTTGCGCGAAACCGCGCCAAAAAAGCGCGTGTTGCTATTGACCGCACAGCGCTTCCTGAACGAATTTCAATCAGCCCTTCGCGACCGCGAGACGGGGCCATTTAAGGCGGCCCTGCGCGGGGCAGATGTTTTATTGATCGATGACCTGCAACTCATTTGCGGCAAGTCCGCCACACAGGATGAGTTCTTCCAGACCCTAGACGATCTGATTTCGCGCGGACGCACAGTTGTCTGCACAGCTGACGTTGCCATTGACGGCTTGCAAGGCCTCAACAGCCGGATGCGCTGCGTGCTGCAAGGCGGTTTTATCGCTAAAATCAATGAACCTGATTTCGAGTTGCGTCGGGCTATTGCCAAGCGGAAAACAAGCGAGCTCAATGCACGTCGAGGCGGGTTTGTATTGCCCGACGAAGGGATTGATCTGATTGCGGCGCGCATCACGGGGACAGGGCGTGCAGTTGAAGGGGCTATCAAGCAGGTGTTTGCGGCTTCAGCTTTGATTGGCCGGGAGGCAAGTATGGAAGTTATTGTAGAAGCGTTATCGGGTAATTGGAGCCCTCCTGAAAAGTCAGTTCCGGTTGAGACGATTAAACGTCGGGTCGCCGCTTTCTATGATATGACTTTGGAAGATTTGGTTTCTCAACGACGTCATCGCGCCGTGGCTCGGCCGCGCCAAGTGGCGATGTATTTTTGCAAGCGCCTGACCCGTCGCTCTTTCCCAGACATTGGCCAAAGATTTGGTGGGCGCGATCACACCACTGTTATGCATGCGGTGAAGCGGATTGAAGAATTGGCCGCCCAAGATGTCACCTTTGCAGCTGAATTGCAGGAAATTGGCCGGAAGATCACCGAATAGAGCCTAAAGTCATTGCGCAAAGCGATAAAAGTCGGGCAAAATGATTCTTCAACTTGGCCAGAATCAAAACGGTTCTGCCCATCCGTTACGTTTGTAGCCCGCGGATGGAATGTCGAGTGCCATTGACTGAAGATTTTCTCGGGGAGCGGGTTCGGGTATGCGTCTAACGATCGAACGTGGAGCGCTTTTGAAAGCTCTGGGCCATGTGCAAAGTGTCGTTGAGCGGCGCAATACAATCCCTATTTTGTCGAATGTTCTGATCGAAGCCCGCGATGGCAGTGTCACGTTTGCGGCGACCGACCTTGATATTGAGATTATTGACGGCGCTGAGGCCGATGTAGAGCGTCAGGGTGCCATCACAGTTCCTGCTCATTTGTTGTATGAAATCGTCCGCAAACTGCCGGATGGCTCCCAAGTTCGGCTAGACTTGTCACCGGACGACCCACGCGTGACCATTACAGCAGGCCGTGGCCGCTATAATCTGCCGGTGTTGGCAGCTGGCGATTTCCCCGCCATGTCCAGCGGCAACTTCGACTCTCGCTTCACCTTAGAGCGTGCGGCACTCGCCCGTTTGATTGACCGCACACGCTTTGCCATCTCGACCGAAGAAACGCGCTATTATTTGAACGGCGTTTACTTGCATTCTGCGACCGGGGATTCAGGTCCAGCCTTGCGTGCCGTTGCCACCGATGGCCACCGCCTCGCTCTGGCCGACTATCCACAACCCGAAGGCGCGACGGCTGTTCGCGGCGTCATTATCCCGCGCAAAACCGTGCAAGAATTGCGTCGACTATTAGATGATGCGGCTGAAGATGTTGAAATCGCGGTCTCGGATGCCAAGATCCAGTTCTCATTCGGCCGGACGACGCTGACCTCTAAACTGATCGACGGAACATTCCCTGACTATACGCGCGTTATCCCAAAGGGGAATTCGCGGATTATGACAGTTCGTAATGATGAGTTCTCGCGCGCTGTTGACCGGGTTGCGACCATGGCGGCAGAGCGTTCTCGCTCCATCAAGCTGACCATTGGAGATGCGAAAGTCATTTTGGCTGTCAATAGCCCTGAAACCGGGGCAGCGACCGAAGAAGTGGAAGCAGACTATAGCGCTGAGACAATTGAAATTGGCTTCAATGCGAAATATCTCCTTGATATCGCAGGTCAAATTGGCACTGGCGAAGCGCGGTTTGAGTTTGCTGACGCAGCATCGCCTACGCTTGTGCGCGACGGTAATGATCCCAATGCGCTCTTTGTGCTGATGCCGCTGCGCGTGTGACGTCTGACCTTGTCGCGACCCCGCGCGCCTTTGTGCGGCGGC
>JBEIEG010000229.1:0-4472 GCA_040383035.1 Hyphomonadaceae bacterium
AGCGATATTGTCAGTCAGGTCCAACAGACCACGCAGGAAGGTCTTATAGGCCTCTATGGCGACGGCTTGGATTTCGTCGCGATTACCTCCCGGCGGCAGGGTCTTTGGGAAGAAAGCGCCTTTTGAGCCCACAGGCACAATGACGGCATTCTTCACCTGTTGCGCTTTCACCAGACCCAGTACTTCGGTACGGAAGTCATCACGGCGATCTGACCAACGCAGGCCACCGCGCGCAACCGGGCCAAAGCGCAAGTGCGCGCCTTCAACTTGTGGCGACCACACCCAGATTTCGCGGTAAGGCTTGGGATCGGGGACTTCGTCAATCTCGCGGGTGGCGATCTTGAAGCTCATATAGGGCTTGTGTTCACCCGCAGCGTCGGGCTGGTAATAATTGGTGCGCTGGATCGCCATAACCAATTGCGCCAAACGGCGCAATACGCGGTCTGCATCCAAGCTAGGCACACCGTCTAGCATGGTCAAGATCGACGCCATTTCCGCCTTCGCGGCGGTTTCGCGTGTCTTCTTGGCACCGAAGTCGGGATCAAAGCGGATCGTGAATAGGTTCAAGATCGCGCGCGTAATCTCTGGATATTCAGCAACGGCCTGTTGCTGCACCGCTTCAGATGGATCAAGCCCGGTTTGCCCGCGCCAACGGGCGAGTGCGCGCACAAGGGCTGCTTCCCGCCATGAGACGCCAAGTTTCAGGATCAAGCGGTTAAAGCCGTCATTTTCAGCCCGCCCTGCCCAGATCGCCGCGACGGCCTGCTCAAACGAGCCTTCGACCACATTGAAGTCGAGCGCGCGGCCATTGACAGTGCGCATCGACACATCTTGCACCCAAACCAATTCATCTGTGTCGTCCACAATGCGCGTAATCTTGTGCGGGGTTTCGGTGACCACATAGAGGCCCATGCTCTCAAAGATCGGCACAGCAGCAGACAAGGGGGTTGGATCGCCCATTTTATAAAGCTTGGCCTGCAAGACCGTTTCATGATCATCCTCGCGGCGATAAGCGCGCACACGCACATCTTCGCCTTGAACTTGCTCTAGCTCTTCAATGTCGCGCAGCGCTTCGGCGGCACTAAAGCCGTCGCGATAGCCAGCAGGGAAGCCTGCAATATAGCGCTGGAAGGCGCGTGATTTGCCTTCTGCCAAGGCCTCGACGCCATCTTCCCAAGTCCGGGTGATGTCTGCGATGCGGGCCTCGAGGGTCTCCACATCGGGATTGGCGTGTTGATTGGCCGTGACGCCGATCACATAATGGACGCGCGCCAAGGGCGCATCACCAAACAACGGATAAAAGGCAGACAGCCTGCCGCCATAGGCTTCGGCCAAAGCGGTGCCGATTTTGGCGCGAACGTCCGAATTGTAGCGGTCGCGCGGCACGAACACCAAGATCGACATGAAGCGGTCAAAGCGATCACGGCGCACAAAAACCTTTGTGCGAGGCCGGTCCATCAAATGTTGCACGCCCAAAGCGATCCGCGTCAGGTCTTCTTCTTCGATTTGGAACAATTCATCGCGGGGGTAATTTTCCACGATATTGCGCAGGCGCTTGTCGTTGTGGCTGCCGGGGACAAGGCCCGCGCGCGAAATCACCCGCTCGGTCTTGCCACGCAACAAAGGCACATCGCGCACCATTTGGTCGTAGGCTTCAGCCGTGAACAAGCCGACAAACCGCTCTTCCCCCAGCACTTCGCCATTTTCGCCAAAGCGCTTGACGCCGATATAGTCCATCACGGTACGGCGATGCACGCGCGAGCGTAGATTGGACTTCGCGACAATGATGGGCTGAGGCTCTTCAATATAAGCGCGGACGGCATCACTGAGAACCGACGGCTCGTTTAGGCGCCGCAAGACCATGCGCAAAGGATCACGCAATATGCCGAGGTTTAGGTCTTCGCGAATATCGGGCTCGTCCTTGATCCACGCACCATTTTTGTCGCGTGGATAATCGTAGGAGCGCACGCCAAAGAACACGAAATGATCAGCAGCTAGCCACTTCAAGAAGGCGATAGACTCAGCAATCTCATCCGCTGTGGCTTTGGTGTTTGCCACCGCCAATTCTTTGATCGCATTGTTCATGCGGCTTTTCATGGCCTGATAATCGGCAACCGACAGGCGCACATCCTGCAGCGTCTCGCGCACACCCATCAGGATGGCATCGCGCTTTGATGGGGGCGTGGGTGGTAAGTGAACTTGGATGAACGATTCAGTTAGCGGTACCCCGCCAGGTTGACGCATGCCATCTGGGTCGCGGCTGAGCGACACAATCGGATGGAACATGGCGCGCACTTCCACGCCTTGGGCCCCAATTTCGCCCATGACGCTGTCAACCAAGAACGGCATATCCGGGCCGCAAATCTCTAATATGTCCCGTCCGAGGGACTGACCTTGCGCCCCTTTGGCGTCGATGAGGCGAATATCTTGCGCGTCGGCCCGCTTGTGCGAGGTCCAGCGCCAAAACCCATCGGCGAGCGCAGCTAGGTCTGCCGAGGTAAGGCCCTGCACGTCATCTTCGGTGGCATCTTGGGCAATTTGGGTGAGGAAAGATTCCGCCGCAGCCTCGAGATGGTCGCCCGACTTAAAGCTTGGAAAGGCCAGTGCCGCTGAAATCAGATCATCTGGTGAGATCCGCCGATCCGTTGCGTCTACCGACATCGCTATCCTCCCATGCCTGTCCCGCAGGCGATACATTACGTCCCGCTCATTACTCGAACAAAGCCCGACGGGTTTTTGGGCCAATCTCAGCCCTGATTAGACCTTATTATCGCTGGAAGTTGTGGTTTCTTCCTTAACGTCACCCTGATTGGATGCAGCGCCACCGGGCGCGGGTGGTTCGTCTTGATCAACATTGGAATCGGGATTGCCATTATTGGACAGCAGCACAGCGATCCAGCGCGTGGAAGGGAATTGCGCCAACACTATCATCAACATCACAGTCATTGGCACGGCCAGGAAGGCACCAGGGCCGCCCCAAAGCTTGCCCCAGAACACCAAAGACAGAAACACCACCAGCACAGAGATGTTTAGGCTGTCGCCCGTCATACGCGGCTGAATGATGTTGCCGACGACAAAGCCAATCCCTTGTGTACCGGCTAAAATCACTAAGGCCGGAACAGGACTTGTGAATTGCACCAGTGCGAATATGGCTGGCAGCAAACTACCTGCGGCACCGCCTACCACTGGAATGTAACTCAACACGAAGATAATTGTGGCCCAGAACAGGCCATTCTCAAGGCCAACGACGGCAAACAAAGCCCAACTTGCAACCGCAATCATCAAGCCCGTAATCGTCTGCACCCACAGATATTGTTCCATCGAGCG
The DNA here is from genome assembly GCA_040383035.1 of Hyphomonadaceae bacterium. Classification (GTDB taxonomy): domain Bacteria; phylum Pseudomonadota; class Alphaproteobacteria; order Caulobacterales; family Aquidulcibacteraceae; genus Aquidulcibacter. Next base: position 3,328 of record JBEIEG010000229.1, read on the forward strand.
GGCAATAGCTTTACCGATTTTAGTAGCGCGACCGCGCTCCTTCTCGTCCTTAAATATCTCTTCCAGCTTGGCTGGCATGCTGGCTTGGGCCGCGAACAAGCAAGCGACATAAATGATGACGAACAGCGCTTGGCCACCAAAACTTTGTAACGCATCAGCCACGCCGCGCAGGACCGCACCGGGATTGAGGTTAGCGAACAATTGCCCCACCGTGGGCGGCGCACCTGACATGTTTGCCAGCTGATAGCCTTGACGGATCAATTCATCCAAGCGGATTTCATAGGCTCCAAGTGAGCGCGAAAAGACCGCCGCATATTCAATGACAAAGCCGACAATCGCCGCAAGGCTGATGAAGACAATCAGAATAGCAACAGGGACCGCCGCAGCGCGCGGCAGGAACTTAACGCGCTTACTTAGCGATTGCGCGAATGCGTCAATCGTGAGCCACAGGAAGATTGCCAATGCCAAAGGCGTCAGCAAATCGGCAAACCAATAAAGGCCCGCGATGATCGCCGCGGCTGCTACCAGCATCCGCGACGCACTCGATTGAGAGTCAGATTTCATCATGGGTGCAAAAAGAACTGCATCGCACCCTAGGTCAACCCTATTTGGTAGGAGACTCTTTCGCCTCGGCACCCACTTGCGTGTAATGCACCTTGGCCTGTTGAACCACATAGGCGCGGATGTCCTCCATCTCCTTTTGGTTCAACCAAGAGCTAAAGGATACCATGCCACGGCTGGCATTGGCCCCATCCCACACGATCGACTTCCACGTCGCCGCATCTTGGATCGCAGGCGAATAGCGCAAGTCAGGCAACAGGCCGCCAGTGGCGCTATGGCCGTGGCAGACTTGGCAATGGCGCATATAGATGTCGAAGCCCGCCTTTGGATCAGCCGCCACGGTGGTAGCAGAGAGATCAAGGGCGATTTTTTCAGGCATCTCATATTTGGCCGCTGTGGCTGTGCCGCCTAGTTTGAATACCATCAAGCGACCTTTGAGGCTGATTGGCCGATCCGGGGCGGCTAAGGGAGCAGCAATAATCGCCCCACCATAGCCGACCATAACTGCTACATATTGCTCCCCATCAATCCGATAGGTCACAGGCGGGGCAATGATGCCATTCTGGGTCTCATAGGACCAAACC
>JBEIEG010000230.1:0-4459 GCA_040383035.1 Hyphomonadaceae bacterium
ACTTTGCCCTTCACGACGCGCGGGGCACCGGTAATCGTGTAGGACTTGCCTTGATCAACCGTGACTTTCGACCAGATTTCCTTGCCATTGCGGGCATCGAGCGCGATCAAGCGGCCGTCGAGCGAGCCAACGAATACCTTGCCGCCCCAAACCGCCACACCGCGATTGACCACGTCGCAACAAGCCTTGTGCGCCGTTTCGCCCGGAACTTTCGGATCATAGGCCCACAACAGATTGCCGGTCTTGCCGTCAAAGGCGGAGACTTTCGACCAAGAGGTGGTTGTGTAGATCACGCCATCGACGACGATGGGCGTCGCTTCATGGCCGCGGTCGGTATCGAATTCGTGGCTCCACGCAAGGCCGAGCTTGGAGACATTGGTTAGGTTGATTTGATCGAGTGGACTAAAGCGCTGCTCGTCATAGGTGCGGCCATAGCTCATCCAATTGTCGCCATCGGCCCCGGCGGCGGTTAGACGCGCCGCATCCACTTTTGCGGCTGGACTATTGGACGTATCGGGTGCGCAGCCACTGGCCAGCAATCCCACGAGCAACGCACTGGTTGCGACGAGCCTTTTGATCATCATTTCCTCCCTGACCGGTGGCACGCCTATGGCGGGTCCATCTCTGTGTCATGGATAGAACAGTATCGGCTTTGCTGATTTGGGCAATAGGCTGGCGTGCGCTTGCAGCCCTAAATGGCAGGGTCAGATGCAACTTGAATTAAGCGCCCATCCTTGTCAGCCACGGCACGATAGAAGCACGATTGAAAGCCAACATGGCAGCAACCGCCGTCGCCATCGACTTTGACCTTCATCACGACGGCATCTTGATCACAATCGATCCGCAATTCCTGCACATGCTGAAGCTGACCTGACGTCTCGCCCTTCTTCCACAAGCTTTGCCGCGACCGCGACCAATAGTGCGCAATCCCGGTCTCTAAAGTCAGGGTCAAGGCCTCAGCATTCATCCAAGCCAGCATCAAGACTTCGCCCGTTTCAGCTTCTTGCGCGACTGCCGGGATCAGGCCGTCGGCATCAAACCGCGGCATTAAGGCGAGACCGCGCTCGAGCTCTTGGGTCGATCCAGCTTGTGGGAAAGGTGCAGAAGCGGCCAAATCTTTGCCTCAAATCAAGGTTTAGACGCTAGGCTATCCGGGCGTCCAATGTTGGAGAGGTCTCGTTCTTGCACATCTATGATCAGACCCGCAATGGGGCTCTTGCCCTTCATGCCCAAGCCCGTAGTTGGGCCACCGGGAGTCCCTGGCGCTCTGCCCTATTTGAATTTGTGATGTTTGGCATCAAGCAAGCTTGGGCTTGCCTCTATGGCGGCACCATGTTGGCGCTCTTGATCCTGACCATGCTGTTCTGGCCGAAAGAAGGTGCTCTGCTCAGTCGGTTTGACTTCCTGTTCCTGGCCGCCATTGCCCTGCAAGTCTTGTTGGTGGCGCTGAAGCTTGAACGGCTGGAGGAGGTCAAGGTGATCGCCATCTTCCATGTGGTCGGCACCGTCATGGAGATATTCAAGACCCACATGGGCTCGTGGACTTATCCGGGTGATGCTTTTTTTAAGATCGGGGGCGTGCCGCTATTTACTGGCTTTATGTATGCCTGCGTCGGCAGCTATATTGCCCGCATCACCCGCTTAATGGACCTCCGCTTTAGCAGCTATCCGCCGATCTGGACGACATGGGTTCTGGCAATTGGTGCCTATGTCAATTTCTTCACCCATCATTTTGGACCCGACATCCGAGTGGGCCTCTATCTGCTGTCGATCCTGATTTTTGTCAGAACGAGGGTCTATTTCACGCCGGATCAAAAAGCGCGTTGGATGCCGATGCTGATTGGCTTCTTACTGGTGTCGCTCTTCATTTGGTTTGCCGAGAATATCGGGACGTTCACCAACACGTGGATCTACCCGCACCAAAAAGGTGGCTGGCATCTGGTGCCCTTAGCCAAGATGGGCGCTTGGTATCTTTTGATGCTGTTGAGCTTTGTGTTGGTGACACACGTCCACCCGCCAAAGCCGCCAAGCCCCATAACAAAAACGCCGGACCCGTGAGGGCCCGGCGCTTAAGCACAAAAAATCGGGGAGGATTTAGTTGTAACCTGCCAAACGCAGGAAACGGTCTTTCAATTCCCGGTCGGTCTTAAAGACGCCGGTGAATTGGGTGGTGATGGTCGCCACATTGGGGTGGTGTACACCCCGTGTGGTCATGCACTGGTGCTTGGCATCCAACAAAACCGCGACACCAGCAGGACGCAGCGCATCGGTGATGCAATCTGCAATCTGGGCCGTCATGGTTTCTTGGGTTTGCAAACGCTTGCCGAAGATTTCGACAACGCGGGCAATCTTAGAAATGCCGACGACGCGATTGGTTGGCATGTAAGCAATATGCGCACGGCCCAAAATTGGCACCATGTGGTGCTCGCAGTGGCTTTCAAGATCGATGTCGCGCAGCATGACGATATCGTCATAGCCTTGGACATCCTCAAACGTGCGGCTCAATTCTGCTGCTGGGTCCATCTCATAGCCAGCAAAGAATTCGCGGTAAGCTTCGACCACACGCTTTGGCGTGTCGATCAGGCCTTCCCGATCTGGATTATCGCCAGCCCAACGCAACAGGGTGCGCACGGCGGCCATCGCCTCGTCGCGGCTTGGTCGGTCGGTTTGTGCTACCTCAGAGATGAGGCGCGGGTCTGTAATCGCGTCCATGAGCTTCTGCCCCTTTCAAAGGGGTCGGAGGTCGAGCCGGATTTCCGGTCTTAACGCCCGCCCTGATTTCGTTTCATGCGTCTACACATATAGGCGCACCGTTTATGCCGTCTTCGCGTCAGCATCATTTCAGTCTACAGGACTGGAGCAATATCAAACACTCAAACCACTGAAGAGTCTACGTTGGCTCTTCGTCTTGGATCACATGATGCGTGAAATAGAACTGTTCAATACCCTGCAACGTGAAAAAGTGCGCTTTGTGCCGCAAGACCCGCAACGCGTCACCCTCTATGTTTGCGGGCCCACGGTCTATAATTTCGCCCATATCGGCAATGGTCGTCCGGCTGTTGTCTTCGACACACTTTTCCGGCTTCTGCGCGCCATTTATGGCGAAAACCACGTGGTTTATGCGCGAAACATCACCGATGTTGATGACAAAATCAACGCTGCCGCATTGGAACAAGGCGTTGATATTAGTCAAATTACAGAGAAGTTTACGAAAATCTATCAGGGGGATATGGCTGCACTTGGCACACTGCAACCCAGTTTAGAGCCTAAAGTCACCACCCACATGGATGACATCATATCCCTTGTTGGCCGCTTGTTGGATAAGGGTCACGCTTATACCACGCCTGATGGGGTCTATTTTCATGTGCCGTCCATGGCGACGTATGGGCAGCTGTCAAACCGAAATCTGGACGACAATGAAGCCGGTGCCCGCATCAGCGTCGATGGCAATAAGCGCGATCCCGCTGACTTTGCGTTGTGGAAAGCAGCTAAGCCCGGTGAGCCGGCTTGGGATGCGCCATTTGGTTCGGGTCGCCCCGGTTGGCATATCGAATGCTCGGCCATGATTGAGACCAATCTGGGCATGACCATCGACATTCATGGCGGTGGCCATGATCTGATCTTCCCGCACCATGAGAACGAAATCGCCCAATCAGTCTGCGCCCATGATGGCACGCCTCTGGCGACGATCTGGATGCACAACGGCTTTTTGACCATGAATTCCGACAAAATGTCGAAGTCGCTCGGCAATGTGGAATTGGTGCATCAATTGGTGGAGCGCTGGCCCGGCGAAGCGCTGCGGCTTGCCCTCCTGTCCGCCCATTATCGCGCGCCGCTGGATTGGACCGACGAGTTGATCCTGCAATCCATGAAGACGCTGGACCGGCTTTATCGCGCTCTCGATGGCGTCTGGAACGAACGGGTGGAGCCTGTCCTGCCAGATGGCATTTTGACGGCGCTGTGCGACGACCTTAATACGCCGAAAGCCCTAGCCGAACTCTCTATGCTGGCGCGCAAGGCCAATAAGGCGGAGACGTTTGAGGACCGCAAGCGTGCGAAAGCTGAGCTCTTGGGTGCAGGTTTGCTTTTAGGCATTTTGGGGCAAGAGCCTCAGGCTTGGCTGTCGCGGGCCGGAACGGCGGTTGAAGACGATGTCACCGCTGAGATTGAAGCCATGGTGCAAGCCCGCTTTGAAGCCCGCGCCAATCGCAATTGGGCAGAGGCAGACCGCCTGCGCGCTGAACTGGCCGCGCGTGGGGTTGAAGTGACCGATGGCAAGGATGGCGCGAGCTGGCGGTTTATCTCGTGATTGTGCGCCGCAAACACTTTGCCCTTGGACTGATACTTGGGATTAGTCTGGTGGGGCTTGCAGGCTGTAAGCCCACCAAAGAAGCCCCAGCAGCGGAGGCTCAAGTTGAAGCCCGCCCGGATGCGACGGCAACTGCGGACGTGGATAAGC
>JBEIEG010000231.1:0-4449 GCA_040383035.1 Hyphomonadaceae bacterium
CAATTCGGAGGCCACCCGCATCTTGACTGAGCGTCGCGCGGACTTGGAAGTCTTAGCGCAAGGCTTGTTGGAATTTGAAACCCTGTCGGGTGAGGAAATCAAAACCTTGCTCGAAGGCGGCTCCATCAAGCGCGATGATGCCGTAACGCGGCCACCGGCGGGACCTTCCTCTGCCTTGCCAACCATTGGCAAGAAAAGCGGGGGGACAACCTCCACCGGCCCGGAACCTTCTCCAGCCTAATCAAACAAAACCCCTCCCAAATTTGGGAGGGGTTTTTTGTAAGACGACACATCCAATTGCGAGAAGAACATGGCACGCGACCTGAGCAAAATGACCCCACAAGAAGCCATTGCAGGACTAGCTGGCTGGCAAGAAGTTGCCGGGCGCGCAGCCATTGAAAAGACCTTCAACTTCGCCGATTTCAAGCAGGCTTTTGGCTGGATGACACGCGTGGCCTTGAAGGCAGAGCAGATGGACCACCACCCCGAGTGGTTCAACGTTTATGCCAAAGTCCACGTCCTTCTGGCCACCCATGATGCCGATGGGGTAACGAATTTGGACGTCGAATTGGCCAGCTTCATGGACGCCTGTGCAGGGAACTGATGTTCCTGACCTCTAATTTCAGAAAAAAAGAGTTAATTTAACTCGGTGATAACCACGCAAACCCTATGTATCCCTTAGGAAGCTAGGCCCCTGCGGCCCTTCGCTATTGGCTTATGGGATTGTGACATGGGTGCGCGCACACGGTCAAAACAAGATACATTGCATTGGCGCCAGCGCGTGACGCGTGACGGGCTGTTGGGGACAGGCATCCTTGGCGGCACCGTCATGAGCCTTGCGACCCTAACATTCAACGCACAAGACCCAAGCTGGAATGTATCTGGCAGCGAAAAAACTTCAAATTGGCTGGGCGAGCCGGGTGCCACTTTGGCTGACTTCGTGTTGCAACTACTCGGCATCGCAATCATTCCAGCACTTCTAGCCCTCATCTCCTTTTGTTTCCTCGCCTTGATCCGCGGGCCCGGTGGTGTGCCACGTTTGCGCTTGCGGGCTTGGCTGGCAGCACTGGGCGTTGTCATGTTTGCCGCGGCAGTATCTGGCCTTCCCCATGCGCCATCTTGGCCAATGCGGACCGGGCTTGGGGGTCTGATTGGCGACGGCGTCCTACACATCTTCGCCATGCCCTTCTCTGGCGCGCAAAGTGGTGAGGGCTTTGGTGCCGTCATCGCTTTTGCCATCGCTATTGCTTGCGGCAGTGTCGCGTTGCAGCTGAAGCGGACCGACTTTGATGCCGCCATTGATGCGGCCACCTATGGCTGGGCCAGCTTGCGGGTCGCAGCCGATGGCTTGATGGAGCGCTTTGGCGCGGCCAAGGCCCCAACACGCAAAACAGCCACCACCACACGAAAAAAGGCTGAGCGCCCCGTCGCCACCCGTCAGATTGACCCCCATGATGTAGCCTCCATTGCTGCCCGCTTTGCTCCAACGGACGCAAAAGCCGGTGTAGCGCGCGATGTCTGGCGCGAGCCTGAAGTCCATACCACGACCTATGAAGCGCCCGGCTACCCCGCTAGCGATATCCCCATCGAACGGCCAAAAAGCCCTAGACAATCGGAGCGCGCCGGTCGTGAGGCCCAAGGCGTCCTGCCGATGTATCCTGCAGGCGCAGACTTTGAATTGCCGCGTCTTGACCTACTGGCTAAGCCAAAACCCCGCGTCGCCCACCATGATGAGGCAGGCCTGAAACAAAATGCCCGCTTGTTGATGACGGTGTTGAGCGACTTTGGCGTCAAGGGGGAAATCCTCAATGTGCGCCCCGGCCCTGTTGTAACCTTGTATGAGCTAGAGCCCGCAGCCGGCGTAAAATCGGCCCGCGTGATTGGTCTAGCCGATGATGTGGCCCGCTCTATGTCGGTACAAGCGTGCCGGATCGCTGTGGTGCCTGGTCGCAACGCCATCGGCATCGAATTGCCAAATGCGCGGCGCGAAACAGTCTATCTGCGCGACCTCCTGTCGACGAATGACTATGAAAGCGGTCGCCAAGAATTGCCTCTGGCGCTGGGTGAGACCATTGGCGGCGAGCCTACGGTTGCTGACCTTGCCCGCATGCCCCACTTGCTGATCGCCGGGACCACCGGCTCGGGTAAGTCGGTTGGCATCAATGCGATGATCCTGTCGCTCCTCTATAAGATGACGCCGCAGCAGTGCCGCTTCATCATGATCGACCCAAAAATGCTGGAATTGTCCGTCTATGACGGCATTCCCCATCTGCTCGCCCCGGTCGTGACCGACCCGAAGAAGGCCGTGGCCGCGCTGAAATGGGCCGTGCGCGAGATGGAAGACCGCTACCGGAAAATGTCGAAAATCGGCGTCCGCAATATTGGCGGCTACAACCAGCGCGCAGCTGAAGCCCAAGCCAAAAACGAGACCTTCTCGCGCACCATGCAGACGGGCTGGGACCGCGAGACCGGCAAGCCAATCTATGAAACCGAGACCTTTGAGCTCGACCACATGCCGTATATCGTCGTGGTGATCGACGAAATGGCCGATCTAATGCTGGTGGCAGGCAAGGATATTGAAGGCGCGGTGCAGCGATTGGCGCAAATGGCGCGGGCAGCCGGCATTCATTTGATTATGGCGACGCAACGTCCTTCCGTGGATGTCATCACCGGCACGATCAAGGCCAACTTCCCAACCCGGATTTCTTATTCAGTCACCTCCAAGATCGACAGCCGCACCATTCTGGGTGAGCAAGGTGCCGAACAGCTCTTGGGCCAAGGCGACCTGCTTTACATGGCGCAAGGCGGCAAGATGCGCCGCCTGCATGGGCCGTTTGTTGCCGACAAGGAAGTCGAAGAAATTGTGGCGAGCCTGAAAGCGCAAGGCGCGCCGGAATATTTCGACGAAATCACCGCCGATGCCGACGAAGATAATCCTTACGCCGATGGGGCCGATCTCGATGGCATGGCAGGCTCTGGCAATGATTTGTTTGACCGCGCGGTTGCCATCGTGGCGCGGGACCGCAAGGCCTCGACCTCTTATCTGCAGCGCCGTCTGTCCTTGGGCTATAATCGCGCCGCCAGCTTGATTGAACGCATGGAACAAGAAGGCATGATCAGCCCACCGAACCATGCCGGCAAGCGCGAGATTCTGTTGCCGGATCACGGGTAAGGTTTGGGGGCCTTAACTCCGTAGCCGTTACGTCTTAGGGTTGGCCGTAAAATCGCCTTATCGGAAACCTAAAACGTGGCCATGAACAGACGTTACCTTCTTCTCGCTGGACTGATTGGCCTGATGCCAAGCCTTGGCCTGGCGCAAGCCTTAGCACCCGCCCAGCGTACAGCAACCATCGCTTCGCTGACCCAATCGATCAATTCGATCACGCGTATTCAGGGTCGGTTTCTGCAGACCAATCCCGATGGCAGTACAGTCGGTGGGCGCTTTTGGTTGCAGCGGCCCGGCAAAGTGCGGTTTGAGTATGATACACCTTCACCGCTGTTGCTGATATCTGATGGCGAGACAGTCAGCCTGCAGGACAGGCGCTTGCGCACGACCGACCGCTACCCCCTGCGCAAGACGCCCTTGTACTTTTTGCTCAAGGCCAATGTGAGCTTGGAGAAGGACGTGCTGGTGACCGGCGTTGAAAAGCGCGGTGGGATGACCATCATGGCGGTGCGCGACAAAGCCCGTCAGGCCGATGGTGAGTTGACCATCATCTATGATGATACCGCCAAACAATTGCGCGAATGGGCCATTGCAGACCGGCAAGGCCGGGTAACGCGGGTTCGTTTGGTTGAGGCCGCCACAGGTGCCGCGATCAATCAGAGCCTATTTTCTACCCCTGGCCCGACCCGCAAATACGACGCCAAGCGCTAATCCTCGTAGAAATGTGACAATTGCGTCACACGCAACAATTAAATACTTTTAATCTTGCTTTTCTTTTTGAATGTGTCTATCTTGCCACTCATGGATGCAGCACATCCGGACTGGCGTCGTCCCCCCGCTTTCAGTCTAGATGCAGCGTCCGCATCGCCGGATTTCTCCCCGGCGCAGACCCGGCGTGCCCTGCGCTGAACGTCTGAACGCCCGGCCTTCATGGTCGGGCGTTTGACGTTTCTAGCCAGCGTTAAAACGGCTTAACCGCGCCGAAAAAGGCGGTCGTCGCAATCCCGATCCAGTAACAATAGGCAATCATCCGCCCCCGCCCGATGGAGATTTCCAATTGGGTCTGAGCAGCCTGATTCGGCCCTTCGGCCAGCACGCGGAACAAGGTCGTCCATTCCCGCATGATAAAGCGCAGACCCAAACCAAACACCAGCATCAAGGCATAGGTGAACATTTTGGCGGGATACCAGTAAGAGCCTGTCTCAATCGCCAGCGGCCCTTGGCCCATAAACGCAAGGATCGAGACCGCGAACAGGGCGGGAATCAAGACAAAGCGGACTTTC
>JBEIEG010000232.1:0-4443 GCA_040383035.1 Hyphomonadaceae bacterium
CAATCAACGCCTCACCACGCCGCGCCGTGCGAATATCTCCGTAACCAGCCATGATCACCCCTGCCAAAACAGGCCTTGAATCATGATCTGCCCAAAAAGGGAATCACTTCCGTGAACGCCGTAGCCCAAAAGGAGAGGGGAGTGCCCCAACCCGTCGACCTATAGGTCGACCCCAAAGGGAGAGGGGCTTTTGCATCCCTAATACCAGCCAATCTCACGCAAGGCTTTGGCATAGGTGCGGCTGACGGGGACTTGGGTATCGTTGGTGAGGGTGAAGACGGCTTTGCCGTCGCCGCGTTCGACGTCTTTCACAGCACCTCGGGCCACCCACCAAGAGCGGTGAACTTGTGCGCCTTCAATGCCGTCCAATTCACCAATCGCATCGCTTAAACGCATCAAGATCAGGTCTGTCCCGCGCGAACTATGGATACGCAAATAATGATCTTCGCTGGAGACCGCATAAATCTCGGCCCCGCGCAGCGAGATTGGCAGGCGCTCTAGGAAACGAATGGGGGCAGGGGTGTTGCCCGCCTCCCCAGTTGAAGGGGCGGCGTGAGTCTCTCGTGGGGCTTGATTGGTGAGCGTTAAAATGCCCGACATAAAAGCGGAGATGATGGCGACGGGGGCAAAGTAAAAGGGCAGAGCCCGCAGGTTTAGAGTGCCCTGAAAAGCCAAGCCTGTGATGAGCCAGACAATCACCGTCATTGGGAGGGCTACCAGTATGGTCACCACCGCCCAACTCATAAAGGGTGAGCGAGCCCAACGCTCAATCGCCACCAATTTCCAGCTGATCAATCCGCCAATCAAAGCACCCGCCAACATGACCGGTAGCCAATAGGCAAAGCGCAGCCAGAGTGGCAGCTCTATGGTCTCAAATGCGCCCGATATTGCCAAGAGGCTACCCAGCGCTTGGCTGATCGCGAGCCCGCGCAAGGTTTCAGGACTTGTAAAATAGTGGATCCAACTGGTGTTTGGCGCTTCGTGAACCACAGAGCTTGGTGTTTCGCGCATAATGCCAGTTTCTCCACGTAAAGGCGCGTGCAAGCGCTCAGGCACCTTTCTAACGATGTCCTGCGTCTGCCGCAAAGACCTTGTGACACAATTTGGAGCCAAACCACATGACCGACATTTCCTCCCCCAATAACAAAAACTTCCCTAGCGCCGCACAAAGCCCGATCGGGAAATTACTGGTGATCGTTCAGCCCCTGCTGGGCTACATATTTGCAATTGGTATGGTGGCTGTCGCCCTGTCATCTTTCGGGCCAAACGTGTGGGCTTATATCTTAAGTCAGAGCTTCACGCCGCGCGCGCCAGATTGGCAGGTCTTTGCCAAGCTCCCCCTTGTCACGCTCATCCACATTGGTGGTGCAACCAGTTCCTTGGTTCTGGGTGGCATCGTGCTTTTTGGACCGAAGGGAACACCTGGTCATAAAATGATGGGCCGGATCTGGGCCCTAACGATGGTTACGACAGCGTTTTCCAGCTTTTTCATGAAGAGCTTTGCCCCCATGCTGGGCCAATTTGGTCCCATCCACATTCTGTCGGTTTGGACGCTTTACAGCTTGCCGCGCGCGATCTGGTATATCCGTCAAGGCGATGTGGAAGGTCATTTAAAGACGATGCGCGGCCTCTATTTTGGGCTTTGCTTGGCAGGCCTCATGACCTTCATTCCAGGTCGCACCTTTTATGCCCTGATATTTGGATAAGGGCGTCGATTAAGCCCGATCCCTTTCCCGACCCAGTGCCCAACTTCTCCACCAACTTCTCCCCCAACTACGCTAAGGAGTCTATTCGATGCGCGATCTGTTCCCCCTTTTCCCTGTTGCCGCGATCACGCTTTTCTTCGCAACGGGTCCCTTCGTCCTAGCATCCCCGGCTAGCACTCTGGCCCCTGTCCAGTTTGTCTTTACGGGCTTTAAAAAGCAGGCGGGCCAAGTGATGGCGCAACTGACGTGCGCGGAAAAGCCCGGCGATAAGGGCAGGCTCATCCCGGCGCTAGCCGACGTGCGCGGCCCACAAGTGGTGATCCGCTTTCCAGATCAACGCGTGGGGCAAGTTTGCACGATGCGTGCGTTTCGCGACGAGAATGGCAATCAAAAACTAGACATGGGCCCTTTCGGCATTCCGAAAGAACCCTTTGCTTTCTCAAACAATGCTGTGGCAACCTTGGGCCCACCCAAGGCAGAGGCCACGCGCTTTGTCGTTCAGTCTGGTCAGAACAGCCAAACCATCCTGATCAAGTAGGCTGAAGGGGTAAATGGGCTTGCATCGCTCTGGCGGTCATGACTACGATGACGGTCGAAGCGACGCAAAAGGGGTAGGTGATGGGTGGAGTAAAGGTCTTGGTTCTTGCAGGTCTAATGGCATGGTTGCCGGGCCTGGTAACCGCACAAACCAAGGTGCCAACCCCGCCTGCCAAGGCTTTGATCGAGGCGGCCCTGAAAGACGACCGCGCCTATGCCATTACCCGCGATCTGAGCACCGATATTGGGCCAAGATTAGCAGGAACTGAGGCCGAAGCCCGCGCCCGGGATTGGGCGGTTGCACGCCTGACCCAAGAGGGCTTCACCAATGCGCGGGTTGAGACCTTCCCGCTGACCGCTTGGGAACGGGTTATTGAGACGGCCACGATTGTCGGACCCCATGCCCAACGCCTTGAAGTGCATGCTACGGGCGGATCGCCTTCGACCCCGGCTGAGGGCATCGTGGGCGAGGTGGTGCGCTTTGCCGATATGGCGGCCTTGCGTGCCGCAGCCCCGGCTTCCTTGACCGGCAAAATTGCGTTTGTGGATGACATCATGCCCGTCACCGAAGATGGCAGTGGCTATGGCAAGGCCGTGGTAAAGCGGCGGGAATGTTCCTCTGTCGCGGCAGAACTGGGGGCCATTGGCTGTTTAATCCGCTCTGCCGGCACGTCTGAACGGGAGGTCCATGTTGGCCAAGGTGCCCGCGGCCAGCAGGGCAAGTTGCCCGTGCTAATCCTCGCCAATGCAGATGCCAATCAATTGGGACGCGTCTTGGAAAAGGGGCCGACCCAAGTTCGGATGCAAGTCCAGACAAAGGTCCAGCCCGAGGCCCAATCTGGCAATGTGATCGCCGAAATGCGCGGGACAGAGCGTCCAGATGAATACGTCGTGTTGGCCTGCCATCTGGACTCTTGGGACCTTGGCACGGGTGCTTTGGATGATGCCGTTGGCTGTGGGATTGTGACTGCCGCTGTGAAGTTGGTGCGTGACATTGCAGGGCCACCTAAACGCTCCATCCGGATGATTTGGTATGGCGCTGAAGAAGTTGGTCTGATTGGGGCGGCTGCCCATGCTCAAGCGATCAAGGGGCAAGCAGGTTCTTATGTGTTTGCAGCCGAGTCTGACTCTGGTGACGGGAAAGTCTATCAGGCTGATTTCGGCTTTGGCGCGGGGACTGGCCCAGTCAAAGAAGCGATTGCAAAGGCCTTGAAGCCTTTGGGTGTCGCCCGAGGCACCGACGATGCTCGTGGCCAATCAGATATCTCAACCTTGCGCCCCCTAGGTGTGCCGGTGATGGATTTGCAGCAAGATGCCAGCAAGTATTTTGCCATTCACCACACGCCCGATGATATTCTGGAGAAGGTAGACTTGGCCAGTGTCCGGCAGAATGTTGCCGTTTACGCCGTGACAGCGTGGTTTGCCGCTTGGACCACGCTTGATTTTCGGGCGGAATAGTCATCACCCGTATGGAAGATGATGAGTTTGCCGATGTTGAAGCTCTAGACGCTCCCGATGTCGCGCCGAGCTTGCAAGAGGTTGTGGTGCCGCAAGAGGCGGCAGGAGAGCGGCTGGACAAGTTCTTGTCAGAAGCCTTCCCGGCGCTTTCCCGCTCACGCATCAAGCATTTGATTGAAGCAGCGCGGGTTTACCGCGACGGCGTCAAGGAGATGAATGTTTCCTCGAAGGTGAAAGCGGGCACACAGTATCGCATTGAAGTGCCTCCGCCAGAACCAGCCGAACCGCAGGCTGAGGACATCCCACTCTCGATCCTGTATGAAGACGCCCATGTGCTGGTGGTGGATAAGCCTGCGGGCCTGTCAGTCCATCCAGCACCGGGCAATTGGACGGGGACTTTGGTCAATGCCGTCCTTTGGCATGCGGGCGACAGCCTCAAAGTGGTCGGTGCCACTGGCAGGCCGGGCATTGTGCACCGCTTGGACATGGATACGTCTGGGGTGATGGTGGTGTGCAAGAGTGAATTTGCTTTGGCCTCGCTCGGTCGGCAATTTCAAGACCGCACCATTTCGCGCCGCTATCGTGCGTTTGGTGTCGGTCAACCTAAAGCGCCTTGGGGCAAGACTGGGCGGGTGGATGCACGGCTGGCGCGGGACCCGCGCGACCGCAAACGCATGGCGGTAGTGGCAGACACGGCCTCTGCCGGCAAAAATGCGGCGACCAATTATGAGATCATCAAGCG
>JBEIEG010000233.1:0-4426 GCA_040383035.1 Hyphomonadaceae bacterium
TCATGACAACTTTTGAGGCAACACAAAAACCGCGGCGATTCTACCAGACCATGGCGTGGGTGTTTGTCGCCATCGCTTTTGGCGGCTTCATCCCAACCTATTGGCTTAAGCTGATGGACGGCAGCTTTGGTGGAAAACCCATCCTACACATCCATGGTTTCCTCTTGTTTGCTTGGGTGTTGTTTTACGCCGTACAGGTCAATTTTGTGGCCAATCGCAAAACTGCTGACCATCGAAGCTGGGGGATAGCAGGCGTATCGCTGTTCACAGCATTAGCCATTTCAATCCTTTTGGCGGCGATCAATACCATCAAACAAGGCGAACTGACGGGCTTTGCGACCCAAGCCGCATCCTTCTCCATCGTGACCTTTTCTGGCATCGCAATCATCACAGCCTTCATTACCCTAGCGATCATGAATGTGCATCGGCCCGATTGGCACAGCCGGTTCATGAGCCTGTCCTTTATTCCACTACTCGAAGCGCCCATGGCACGGCCATTTGCCGTGTTAATGACACCGCCGGGTGCGGTTGGCCCGCCGCCCGTATTTGTTACGCTGCCACCTTCTTTGGTGATCGATCTCTTGCTGATTGCCTTTTTGATTTATGATCGCCGCGTCTTGGGCCGTTTCCATCCGGTCACAGTATGGGGTGGTGTTGCCATCATTGCCGTACAAGTTTTGTGCGTGCCCATCTCAACCAACCCGGTCTGGATTGCGACAGCCAAGGCGATAGCAGGCTTGGCGGGCTAAACAAAAAAGGGCACCAGACTAACGATCTGGTGCCCCTCTTCTCCTACCTTGAGCCTTTGACTTATTTGTCTTCCAGTTCTGGCGACCATTGGCCAAGTGAAGCCAAGCCATTCATATGAGCGCGCTTATAGAAGGCGGCTTGAGCGGCGGCGATGTTTTCTTCTTTGCCAGCCCATGCCTTTTGCGGGGCCGCTTGCAGCGCACGACCGTACGAGAAGGTCAAATTCCAAGGCAAAGCATGCATCGCGTTCATGGCGTTCAAGTGGGCTGTCGCATCAACGTCAGACTGACCACCAGACAAGAAAGCAATCCCGGTAACAGTCGAAGGGACGGTGTTCTTCAAGCATTGGACGGTCTTTTCAGCGACTTCATCGACACCGGCCTGAACCTTTGCTTTGCGGCCAGCGATCACCATGTTGGGCTTCAACACGATCCCTTCCAATTGAACGCGCATTTCATAGAGCGCTTGGAAAGTCATTTTCAGCACATATTCAGTCACTTCAAAGCAGCGATCAATGTCATGGTCGAGGTCCATTAGAACTTCAGGCTCGACAATCGGCACAATGTTTTCTTCTTGGCACATGGCGGCATAGCGGGCCAAAGCATGTGCATTGGCCTTCACCGAGCCAGCACTTGGGCGACGCGCGTCAATATCAATCACCGCGCGCCACTTCGCGAAACGGGCGCCGTGGACATAATAGTCGCGCAGACGATCCCGGAGATTATCCAAGCCATCGGTTACGCGCTCACCCGGGAAGAACGGCATTTCGCGAGGGCCCATGTCGACCTTGATGCCCGGGATTGCGCCATGGGACTTGATGATATCCACCAAGCGCGACTCATCGCGAGCGAACTGACGAATGGTTTCATCATAGAGGATCACGCCAGAAATATGGTCCTTCATCGCTTTTTCCGACCGGAACAACAGTTCCCGATAGTCCCGACGGCTATTTGGGGTAGATTCAACACCGATCGCGTCAAAGCGCGAACGAATGGTAGCCGTGCTTTCGTCGGCGGCCAAAATGCCCTTACCGGGGGCGACCATGGCCTTGGCAGTCGCGACGAGTTGATCGAGATTCATAGCAGTCCTCTTTGATATATTTGGTGGATTAAGATGGGTGTTTAAGGGCTTCGACGCCGGGCAGTGCTTTGCCTTCCATCCATTCGAGGAAGGCACCGCCAGCGGTAGAAACAAAGGTGAAGTCATCAGCGACCTTGGCTTGGTTGAGCGCAGAGACGGTGTCGCCACCCCCTGCGACCGCCACAAGGCGACCCGAATGGGCAAGGGCTGCCGCGGTGCGCGCTGCTTCCATGGTTCCGACGTCAAAAGGTGGAAGCTCAAACGCGCCCAACGGACCGTTCCAAACGAGGGTCTTGGCTGTTTCCAAAGCTGCTGCCAAAGCGGCAACCGACTTAGGGCCCGCATCAAGGATCATCTCTTGATCCTTCACATCGTCGATTTCACAGGTCCGATGTGGGGCGTGCGCCGCAAAGGCCTCCGCCACAACCACGTCTGACGGCAATAAGATTTGGCACTTGTTGGCTGTAGCTTGTGCTTCAATCGTGCGAGCCGTCTCGAGAAGCTCATGTTCACACAAAGACTTACCGACATGGGCACCACGGGCTGCAAGAAATGTATTCGCCATCCCCCCGCCGACGGCCAAGATATCGACGCGCGAAACAAGGTTTTGGAGGAGATCAATCTTGCTAGATACCTTGGCACCGCCAACCACTGCCATCACTGGATGGGCTGGGTTACCCAGCGCCTTATCAAGATAATCAAGTTCATGCGCCATCGACAGGCCAGGATAGGCCGAAAGCAAATGAGCAATACCTTCCGTCGAAGCATGGGCCCGGTGTGCGGCTGAGAATGCATCATTCACATAGACATCAGCCAGACGAGCAAAGCCCTTCGCAAGCTCTGGGTCATTCTTCTCTTCGCCAGGCTGGAAACGGGTGTTCTCCAGCAAGAGGACATCGCCTGATTTCATGTCGGCCACCGCAGCTTCGGCAACCGGGCCAACGCAATCTGTGGCAAATGCAACCTGTCTATCCAACAGTTCTGCTAATGCCGGTACAATCGGTGCCAAGGACATAGTTGGAACGACTTTGCCCTTTGGCCGATCAAAGTGGGCCGCGAGAATGACTTTCGCCCCTTTCTCGATCAGAAGCTGGATGGTTGGTATGGCAGCGCGCAGGCGCGTATCATCCGAGATCGCGCCGTCCTGCATTGGGACATTGAAATCAACGCGGACAAAGACACGCTTGCCCTGGAGATCAGCTGTCTTAAGCGATAAAAAGGTCATATCTTTCCTATCAGTGCGTGAAGTGATGCACCAAATCCAAATCCGACGCCATGCACAAACACGATAACCGCCAAAGCGACGGCCACAGTGCCAATCGCTTGCGGCAAACTCGCACGCACCATGCCAGCGACCCGCCGACGATGCACAATGCCCCACCAGATTATGGCCACCACCATCATCACCAAGGCAGCCCACCAAGGCACACCAAACATAGCAATTAGGAGGGTGGTTGAGACAAGGACTGCCTCAACCAAAGCATTTACAAAGCGCGAGGGTGCAAATTCAGACTTTGCTTCCTTCACATCCATCAGATCAGCTTGGCCATGGCAATGGCTGTATCACTCATGCGGGTCGAGAAACCCCACTCATTATCGTACCAAGACAGAATACGGACCAGCGTGCCGTCCATCACTTTGGTTTGATCCAAAGCAAAGGTGGAAGAATGGCTATCGTGGTTGAAATCGATCGAGACATTGGGGTCGGCGGTATAGCCGAGTACGCCTTTGAGAGGGCCATCTGCTGCGGCCTTGATCGCAGCGTTGATTTCGTCGACCGTGGTCGTGCGCTTGGCAACAAATTTCAAGTCAACGCATGAAACGTTTGGTGTTGGCACACGGATGGCAACGCCATCCAAACGACCCGCCAACTCTGGCAAAACCAAGCCTACAGCCTTGGCCGCGCCGGTTGACGTCGGGATCATGGAAAGGGCCGCAGCGCGGGCGCGGTACAAATCCTTATGCATTGTATCCAACGTTGGCTGGTCACCCGTATAAGAATGGATGGTGGTCATGAAACCTTTGTCGATGCCGATAGCGTCGTTCAAGACTTTCACGACGGGTGCCAAGCAATTGGTGGTGCATGAGGCATTGGAGACGATCAAATCATCCTTGGTGAGGGATTGATGATTCACGCCATATACGATGGTCTTATCCGATTGTTCACCGGGAGCGGAAATCAACACGCGCTTGGCACCTGCTGTCAAATGAGCGGCAGCCTTCTCGCGGGCCGTGAATAAGCCGGTGCATTCCATCGCGATATCAACTTGGTTCTCGCCCCAAGGCAAAGTCGCAGGATCACGAAGAGCGGTTACTTTGATGGGTTTGCCATTGACGACAATGTTATCGCCTTCGACGCTGACGGTGGCAGGAAAACGGCCGTGCACGGAATCGTATTTCAACAGGTGCGCGTTGGTTGCCGCAGGGCCTAAATCGTTGATGGCCACAACTTCAATATCATCCCGTCCATTCTCAATAATGGACCGTAAAACCAGACGGCCGATACGGCCAAATCCATTGATCGCGACGCGCACGCTCATACTAATCTCCGTAGTAAAACTACAAAATCAAGGCACTTTCGCCTTATTTTGCTGGA
>JBEIEG010000234.1:0-4394 GCA_040383035.1 Hyphomonadaceae bacterium
AAACACTCTGCCACCACGCCTTGACCCGCAAAGGCGGCATCACCGTGCAACAGAAGCGGCATGACGGCGCGGAATTGATCTGCCTTATCAGGGCCATGCGTCATCATTTTCGCACGGCACTTTCCCAAAACGACCGGATTGACGATCTCAAGGTGGGATGGGTTCGGTGTCAGCGACAAGTGCACGCTATTGCCATCAAAGGCACGATCCGACGACGCACCCATATGATATTTCACGTCGCCCGAACCACCGACATCATCCGGTGTGGCAGAGCCGCCTTGGAATTCATGGAAGATCACATGATAGGGCTTGCCCATCACAGCAGACAAAACGTTCAAGCGACCCCGGTGTGGCATGCCCAGAACAATGTCCTTCACGCCCAGATTGCCGCCACGCTTGATGATTTGCTCCATCGCTGGGATTAGTGCTTCGCCGCCATCGAGGCCGAAGCGCTTGGTGCCGGGGAAGCGCTTGTGCAGGAATTTTTCAAAGGTCTCAGCCTGAATCACCTTGCTCAGGATCGCCTTCTTGCCTTCATTGGTGAAGGCAATGCTCTTGTCGGGGCCTTCAATGCGCTCTTGCAGCCAGGATTTTTCGGCTGGATCCGAAATGTGCATGAACTCAATGCCAACCGTCGAACAATAGGTGCGGTTCAAAACGTCCAGCATCTGGCGAGGGGTGGCATATTCCATGCCGAGCACGAAATCGATGAAAATCGGCCGGTCCATGTCTTCTGGGCCAAAACCGTAAGATTCAGGCTGTAGCTCTGGCTGGGGCTCACGGCCTTCATCAAGGCCGAGGGGGTCGAGCTTTGCCGCCAAATGGCCGCGAATCCGATAAGCGCGGATCATCATCAAAGCCTTGATGCTGTCGCGCGTCGCGCGCATCACATCGACTTCTGAGACAGGCTTGCCAGCATTGGCCGGTGCCGCGGCCGCTTTTTCAGTAAGCTTTTTTTCGATCTTCGGCTCGATCAGAGCCCAATTGCCGTCTAAGGTAGCGACCCATTCGCCGACTTCGGACTTTGGCCAATCGTTGCGCTTCCAGGATGGGCCACTGGCCGCGCGCTGTGCATCGCCTGCCCCATCGCCCATGCCGGCAAAGAAGGTAGCCCAAGACGCATCAACCGACGCTGGATTGGCCGCCCATTTGGCGTATTGCTGCTCGATAAAGACAGCATTGCCGCCATACAGAAAGGAAGTGTCGAGGAGTGCGGAATTTTGCGCGCTGCGCATGTCGTCTGCCATAAGCCAACCGTCCATTCGTCGGGACGGTCGGTCAGGGCGAAGGAAGTCGGCCTTGCCCGGCCGTCACACATTTACTTCTATATAGTCATTCGCGTTTCAGGCGACTGCTTTATGTAGGCTTAAAGCACATCAACCCTTAAGAACTTCCAACAATGTTGAACCCAATGCAGCAGGCGATGGGGCAACGCGAATACCTGCGGCTTCCATAGCTGCAATTTTGTCTTCTGAGCCACCTTTGCCGCCAGCGATAATCGCCCCGGCATGGCCCATACGACGGCCTGGAGGCGCGGTACGCCCTGCAATAAAGCCTGCCATCGGCTTCTTACGGCCGCGCTTAGCTTCATCGAGGATGAATTGCGCCGCATCTTCTTCTGCGCTGCCGCCGATTTCACCGATCATGATGATCGATTGGGTCTCTGGGTCGGCCAAGAACATTTCCAACACGTCGATGAACTCGGTGCCCTTCACAGGGTCGCCGCCGATACCGACTGCCGTTGTTTGGCCAAGGCCTGCGTTTGAGGTTTGGAAAACCGCTTCATAGGTCAAAGTGCCCGAACGAGACACAATGCCAACATTGCCCTTTTTGAAGATGGAGCCAGGCATAATGCCGATCTTACACTCATCTGGGGTCAAGACACCAGGGCAGTTTGGCCCGATCAAGCGCGACTCAGAACGCTCCAACCGGCTCTTGACTTGCACCATGTCTGCGACAGGGATGCCTTCGGTGATGCAGACGATCAACTCAATTTCTGCCTCAATCGCTTCGATGATCGCAGCAGCTGCACCCGGGGGTGGCACATAGATCACCGTGGCGTCTGCGCCTGCGACATCCTTGGCCTCTTGAACCGAGTTGAACACAGGAAGACCCAGATGGGTTTGCCCACCTTTACCGGGACTGACCCCACCCGTCATACGCGTGCCATAGGCGATCGCTTGCTCGGAGTGGAAGGTACCATTCTTTCCGGTGAAGCCCTGGCAGATTACCTTGGTTTCTTTATTGATCAGGATCGACATGAGGCCCTCGGCTAACAGCTGATATGTTGGCCGTCGTGTTAGCGCAGCCCGCTCCACTTGCAAACCGAAAGAGGCGGTAATCGCCAAATGAATCTCACCTCGCCCTGGGGCAGGCGCGATATCGCGATGCCAAAAGGCTAATCTGCAACCTTGAGCATGATTTTCCCAGCATGGGTATTGGCCTGCATCTTGGCCTGAGCGGCTTCGGCGTCTTCCAAATCAAACACCGAATCTACCACAGGACGCAGAAGGCCCTTGGCCACCCACGGCCAGACATGGGCCTCGACCGCGCGCGCCAGCCGCGCCTTTTCCGCCACAGGCCGCGCTCTTAGGGTAGAGCCAGTCAAGGTGAGACGCTTCAGCATCAAAGCCATCAGATTTAGCTCAACTTGGGGCCCTTGCAGAAATGCGATTTGGACGCAGCGGCCGTCGAGTTTCAAACAATCAAGATTTTGCTGGACATAGGGCCCACCCACCATGTCGAGAACCACGTCGACCCCACCATCCGCCTTGATGATGTCAGAGAAGCTTTGTGCGTGATAATCAATGGCAACATCGGCACCAAGCTTTGCACAAAGACTTGCCTTTTCTGCTCCGCCGGCTGTGGCAAAAACTTTAGCGCCATGCGCTTTGGCCATTTGAATGGCTGTGGTGCCAATACCCGATGCGCCGCCATGGACTAAAAAGGCCTCGCCCGATTGCAAAGCCGCCCGCTCAAACACATTCGCCCAGACCGTTTAGACGGTTTCAGGCAGGGCTGCTGCCTCCAGGAGACTGATGCCCTCAGGAATTGCCATGCAAGAGCCTTCATCCGCCCAAGCGTAATCCGCATAGCCACCGCCGGGTAAAAGCGCACACACCCGATCCCCCAGCTTCCAACGCGAAACATCTGGGCCAATCGCCACAATCTCGCCCGAACACTCCAGCCCCATCGTGTCAGGGGCACCCTTTGGTGGCGGATAGGCACCCATACGTTGGATCAGATCTGGACGATTTATACCCGCATAGGCGACCTTGATGAGAACTTGGCCCGGGCCAGCCACGGCTCGATCGATGAGCTCAACCCGCAAAGGGGCACCAGCGGATGCAACAATCGCACGCATTTTTTCAGGAAGGGCTGTCAAAATTCACACTCCGGCGCCAAAATGGGATCAGGAGGCTACTCATGCTCGACGACGACCCATTCGCCAAGTCAAAACCCCAGTCTATTCGCCTAGAAGATCTGTCAATTCGGGAGCTTCAAGAGCGTATTTCTGACCTCGAGGCGGAAATTCGGCAGATAAACGACCTAATTAAGGCGAAAGAAGGCAGCAAAAAAGCGGCAGATTCCTTTTTTAAGACAAGCTAACCGAAAAAGCGGCACGGCCCTTGCTGGAAGAAAGTTAGGAAGCATGGTGCTTCTTCCACTTAACCCATCGCTCTGTCTCCAAAAGTCTAGGCTGGAGCTTCGGGTTAGCTGTGCGGGAATAATCGGGGTTGAACTGGAATTTGCTCCAAAACAGAGCCGTCCAGATCAAACACTTGGCCCACGGCGCTTTGCGGGTTAAAGACAGAGACCAAAGAAGGGCGGAATGCCGCATGTTGACGGAAGTTTCAAAGCAGACCGTGGGTCTAAAGACAGCATTTGATCGGATCGCAGAATTTGCGAGTTCGGACATCTTTGAACGCATGTTCCGCGAAGGCATGGACTTGGTTGAGGAAACGGCGGCTTATCTGGATGGCGATGGCCGACAGGAAGCACGCAGCCTCGAACGAGTTGCAGCCTTGGCCTATGCTTCCGAAAGCATGCGATTGACGACCCGTTTGATGCAGTCGGCCTCATGGTTGCTGGTCCATCGCGCGGTCCGTGAGGGCGAAATGACGCCACGTGACGCCCATGATCCAAAATATCGGTTGGGTGCGCGGGCCGTCTGCAGCGCGGATAAGCAGCCCTTGGCGGACTTGCCCGTGCGCTTACTTGACCTTCTTGAACGATCTAAACGGCTTTACGAACGGGTTGATCGTATGGAAGCCAGTCTCTTTGAAGCCAGCGAAGCACCCGCGGAAAATCCGGTCAACGCTCAGTTAAAACGGCTTCAAGCGGCATTGGGCGCATTGGACTGACGGAAGTCCGTTTCAGCTTGCAATTCACAT
>JBEIEG010000235.1:0-4388 GCA_040383035.1 Hyphomonadaceae bacterium
TGACAATATGGATGTCGCAACCGCCATCCAGCGCGGCATCACCGTAACCAATACGCCAGGTGTTTTGACCGAAGACACGGCCGACATCACCATGGCGCTCATCCTCGCCGTGCCACGCCGCCTGATGGAGGGCGTGAAGGTGGTCGAGGCAGACGGCTTTGAAGGCTGGTCGCCCACCTGGATGCTGGGCCGCCGGGTTGCCGGTAAGCGTCTGGGCATCGTCGGCATGGGCCGGATTGGGCAAGCGGTTGCCCGCCGTGCCAAAGCCTTTGGCCTACAAATCCATTATCATAACCGGCGCCGCGTCTCTGCTGCGATAGAGCAAGAGTTGGAGGCGACCTATTGGGAAAGCCTCGACCAAATGTTGTCGCGGATGGATATCATTTCGGTCAATTGCCCCCATACGCCTGCGACCTATCATCTTCTATCGGCCCGCCGCCTGCAATTGATGAAACCTAGCGCCTATCTGGTAAACACCGCGCGCGGCGAAGTCATTGACGAAGCCGCCCTTGCCCGCATGCTCGACAAGGGTCTATTGGCGGGCGCAGGCCTCGACGTGTTTGAGCACGAGCCTGCGATCAATCCCAAGCTCAAGAAGCTAGCAAACGTCATGCTCTTGCCCCACATGGGCTCTGCCACCATGGAGAGCCGCACCGAAATGGGCGAGAAAGTCATCATCAATATCAAGACCTTCGCTGATGGGCACAAGCCGCCTGACCGCGTTATTCCGGCGATGTTGTAGGGCTACTCCCCTCGCCCCTTTGGGGAGAGGGGCCGGAGGTGAGGGGTGTCTTCGCACAAGCGGGTTGCCTCCTCAGAGAAGGCTTCCGCCACGTGCAATCAAACTAAGTGCGGGTAAGCCCTCACCCCCGTCCCCTCTCCCAAAAGGAGAGGGGAGCGCGTTGGGCCATTCTGAGTGCTCAAACTCGAACGCGGCCTTTGGCTAGGCAGGGCCAACGGCAATGACTTAGGGGCATTGTTGCTAATTATGTTTCGTCAGGCTTTGGCCGAACGGAGATGGTCTGCTTTGGGGTGTGCGGGCGGATACGCTGCAATGCAAGAAAACATCGACGCGCCTCATGCGAACAGCATGAACTAATTGACGACGAAAGGGAGGCAAATGTTACACGTGGAAGAGTAACAACTTCAAATCTGGAAAAGCAGAATCGTCGTGCTTATGGGAGCGTCAAAATGACCGAGAGCTTTGCTCATCACTTTAACCCCCTTCGGCTTACGCCCGAGACGGAAGGGCGGGCTGCGCCGTCGGCGCACAACCTTCAAGACTGGCGTGCAGCAGTTGATGAAATCCATAGCTGGCCCGAATATGCGCCGCAGCCCTTGCATGCGCTCGACGCGGCGGCAACACGGCTCGGTGTTGCCAAGATATTCTACAAAGATGAAAGCCAACGCTTCGGTCGCGATCTGGGTAGCTTTAAGGCGCTCGGGGCGCCCTACACCGTAGCCGTGCTATTGGCCGATGAGGTAGAGCGGGTAACTGGGGCGCGCCCGACGCATAAGCAACTGCGCTCCGGCGCGTTTCGGTCGATCACCGAACGGGTGACGGTATGCGTCGCGACAGACGGCAATCAGGGTCGCGGACTGGCCTACGGCGCCAAGATTTTTGGCTGCCGCTGTGTTGATTACATTCACAGTCATGTCAGCCCGGCGCGCAAGGAAGCGATGGAACGCTTCGGAGCGATAGTCATCCGTATAGATGGCGAATATGAGGCCTCGGTGGCCCGAGCCAAAGAAGATGCTCGTATGAATGGCTGGCATTTCGTCAGCAGCACGTCGTGGGACGATTTCCAGTCGCCGATACCGCGCAATGTCATGGCGGCATACATGGTGATGGTCGAGGAAGCGCTCGACCAAATCCCCGACCTCGACGGCGTCACGCATGTTTTCATGCAAGGTGGTGTCGGCAGTATAGCAGCAGCGGTATTTCTTGGGTTCCACTCGCGCCTCCAAGCCGCCGCTCCGCGCTTCGTTATAATCGAACCGAACGAGGCAGATTGCCTGTTCCAGAGCGCGGTAAACAATTGCCCTACCCCATCGTCCGGATCGCTAAGGACGATCATGGCAGGGCTTGCCTGCCGCGAAGTTTCTCCGGCAGCCTGGGCAGTATTAGAATGGCTTGGCAGCGACTTCTTGCGGATTCCGGACGGCTGGGTTGAGGAGGCAATGCGGGCGCTGGCTGCGGGCGACGGCGACACCCCGATCGTCAGCGGCGAATCTGCGGCTGGTGGCATGGGCGTGTTAATCCGCGCAGCTGATGACGCAGGTCTGCGGGCGGCGCTTTCACTCGATGCGAACAGCAAGGTTGTTTTGTTCGGCTGCGAAGGCGCGACTGATCCTGACATTTATCAAAAGATAGTTGGAGAAAGCCCGGAGTTAGTTTTCTCTCGCCAAGATTCTTTCAGTTAGTTTTCCTCGTTTGACCCCGCCCCCTGAAATCCAGCAAGAAGTTTGTAGGATCTTTAGAGGCACGCGGGTCCAATGTTCGGCACCATCAATGTCCGCTTTCGGGGATTGCTAAACCACCTCCCTATTGACCAACTTTGGCGCAAAGCAGACCAAAAGATAAACTTGGAACGGCTTCAGGCCGCACTCCGCTTGCCTTGAAGCCGCCGGACAATTGTCTCTGCGCAAAATGGGGAGTCAAGGGGCGCGCCTTTGGCGCGTCGGCGAAGCCGATAAACCCCTTGACACCCCATTTTACGCGCCCAAACTCGACCCAAGCCTTTGCGAAGGCAGAGCCTGCGGCAAAGGCTGTCTAAGTGAAAGTATATAAACCAAGACCGCAGTGAGTAAGGTGCTGTGTTCCATCTCGAATCGCAAATCGAAAGGATCGCGCAACACGAGTTGCGCATCTCTACGCGGGGAAAAGCGCAACTCGTGTTGCGCGCTCCCTCAAGGCCGATCCCACCCCATCTTGCGCGCTCAAACTCGAGCACGGCCTCTGCGTAGGCAACGCCTCCGGCAAAGGCTGTCTAAGTGAGAAAACATAACCAATACCGCAGTGTGTAAGGTGGTGCAGTCCTGTCGGACCGCACCCTACTTTGGGCACCAGCCCCTAAAGCGCCCCACCCCGCAACACGCGGCCCATGAGGCCAAATAGTTTGCGGCTGTTTTCATTGGCTTCGGGCTTCCACTCGGGGTGCCATTGCACGGCCAAGACGGGGCCACCCCGCGCCGTGCTGGAAAAGGCCTCGACCACGCCATCGGGCGCACGGGCTTCTACGCGGAGGTCTGCGCCCAGCTTGTCGACGCCTTGATAATGGACGGAATTGACCTTGATGTCGGCTTGGCCAATGGCCGCCAAAATCGCCCCACCTTCTTCTAGCCGTACGTCATGCTCATGCGCGAACATGGCATCAAAGCTGACCCCGTCCGGCGAATGGTGCTGAAAGGCGCGGGCGGGATCGGCCATGTCGCGCCGAAGCGTGCCGCCAAAATGGACATTGAGCTCCTGAAAGCCACGGCAAATGCCAAAGACGGGCTTGCCAGCTTTCAGCATCACATCGGCCAAAGCCATCGCCATTTCATCGCGATTGGGATCAAAAGGCCCCGGCGCGTCGGCGATATCTTCGCCGTAGCGATGGGGCTGCATATTGGAGGGAGAGCCCGTCAGCAACAGCCCGTCGAGACGGCCTGCCACCGTTTCTGCGTCCACAAAGGCCGGCAAAGACGGGATCAACAGCGGGATCGCATCAACATGGGGGCTGACGCCATAGAGATAGCGCTCCATCACGGCTTGGGCATATTCGGTGCCGACATGGCGCTGGCAACAAATCATGCCGAGGATGGGTCGTGCGTTCATGTCGGGCGCTCTAGCTCTGCAGCAAGACAGGGCTATCGCCGTGCCAGCGTAGCCAGACTTCATCGTCCCACGTGAAATCCTCTTGATCCCAGCGCGACAGATTGGGGCGCGACACTTGCATGCGGCGGCCGTTGATGAGGTCAATCTCATAAATGCTCTCGCTGCCCAAATAGGAAATTTGGCGCACGACCCCGGCGGTCACATTACAGCCCGAAGGCGCATCTTCTGGCGTGGGCGGGGCAGCACCTTCTTCGCGCTTGAGGAGCTCGATCTTCTCAGGCCGAATGCCGACCCACATCTTTTCACCCCCAGCACCCGATACGCCATGGTCAAAGAAGATCCGACCGCCCAACTCCTCGGACTGGACAATGGCATGGTCAGGCTCATCGACTTCGAGGGTACCTTCGAACAGATTTACGTTACCAATAAAGTCGGCCACGAACTTGTTGGCGGGGAATTCATAGAGGTTGGAGGGGGTGGCCGTTTGCATGAGCTTGCCCCGGTCCATCACCGCGCAGCGTCCTGCCATGGCAAGGGCTTCGTCTTGATCATGGGTCACCATCACAAA
>JBEIEG010000236.1:0-4380 GCA_040383035.1 Hyphomonadaceae bacterium
CGCCTGCTTGCAGACAGCCAAGTGACAAGCCTGTTGTCGGTTGACCATATCCAAAGTCTGTTTGACGACAGCCACCACTTCGCCCAAGTCGACACGATTTTTGCGCGCGTGTTTGGCTAGCCCTTAGGCTCCGCTTCAGCCTCATCGCTTTTCAGCAAGAAATGACCGTGTAGGGCCGCGATAGGGTCTGCGCGGTCAAACTGCCAAGCTTCAACCCGCACATTGGCAATGCGCCGCCCCAGCTTGGTTACATGGGCGCGGGCATAGGTATCCACTGGCCTGCCCGAACGTAAGTAATCAATAGATATATCAATGACCTTCGGAACTTTCTTGCCACCTTGTGCTAAGAAAATTTGCGCCACAGCCGTGAGTTCCATCAAAGCGCCGACAACGCCACCATGTAGTGCGGGTAGCATTGGATTGCCAATCAAGCTGTCCTTGAATGGCAGGATCGCTGTCAGCTCATCGCCCTTGAGCTCTAATTGTACACCTAAGAACTTTGCATAGGGCACGGCCTCAAACATGGCGCTAAGTTCGCTGAGATCGACGCGCGTCGGTGTCGCGGGTGCATCACTCATTTCGGTGGCCTCCGGTTCTTTCCCATGCGGCCAGAGGTACCCATCATAAAGGCTGCTTGGGCGGCGGCGACAGGATCGGTCTCATCGTCGCCATCAAAGGCAAAGGCCCGCACGAAGGCGACCGTCTTGGTCATGCGATAGCAATGGGCCTCCGCACGTATCGTTGCGCCCTTCTTGGCAGGGCGCATATAGTCAATCCGCAGATCGAGCGTTGCGGTAGACATAGGCTCCGTCAGAGCCGCAAAGGCCGCCACGCCGCACGTATTGTCCAACAGGGTTGTCACAACACCCGACGCGATTACGCCCGTTTCAGGATCCCCCACCAAATCCTCGCGCCAATCCACTTCGACCACAGCGCGGGCTTCGGTGATGGAGACAACGCGCATACCCAGAGCGCGGGCCTGCGGCGTGCCTTGAATCATCATGGCACCGGCTGTCGCCATTCTTTGCCAAAGAGGGGTGTCATCACTCATGCGGTCACCATAATGGGGTGCGTTGGATTTGGAAACGTGGCAAGACAGGGCCATTGCCTGCCTGATGGAGTGAATTTGATGATTGCCAACAGCCAACCCCTGTCAGAACGCACGGCTTTGTATTTGCGCTTGAGCGTGGGTCTGGTCATCGGATTGATCGTCGCGTTTCTAATTGGGGACGACAACAAGAAACTTGCGGAATCCATCTTGCCGGAAGACTGGCGGGAAATCTTGGCGCAGACCCTGACACTGGTGGCGTTTATCCTCTGGGCAGGGGCAACCGTGATGCGGCGAGTTAGCCTTGCCATCTGGTCGGCATTAGCCGGAGCTGTACTTTGCTTCATCCTTTGGCATGTGCGGATTTATTCAGGCGACGCCAGTTCCAGTGAATTGCAATCGATCCTGATTCTGCTGGCCCTCACCTTCATCGCTAATGAATTGGTGTCGAGCGCTGACCAAGCCGGCAAGCCCTTTGCCCCCTATGAGCTTTACTTTGATGAGGCCTGGAAACGCGGCGTGCAGCTAATTTTGGCGATTGGCTTTACGCTTTTGTTTTGGGGCATTCTGCAATTGGGCGCAGCCTTGTTGGGCTTTATCGGCTTCAAATGGCTCACTGAATTATTGCAGAATGAGTATTTCGGCTTCCCCATCACGGGCCTAGCCTTCGCCAGCGCCGTACATTTAGGCGACATTCAGCCCAAGCTATTGGCCAATGTAAGAGGCCTTGCTTTAGGCGTTCTGGCGTGGCTTCTACCCGTTATCACGCTGATCGGAGCGATTTTTGCCGTCAGCCTCGCATTCAGTGGCCTTCAACCCCTTTGGGATACCAAAGCCGCGACGGCCACGCTTCTAGGTGCATGCATCGGCTTTGTGCTGTTGATCAATGCGGCCTTTCAGCAAGGTGAAACCGACCGCAAGGTGCAAGTGGTTTTGAAGTGGTGCGTGCGACTGGCGGCTGTTTTGTTGTTGGTCTTCGCCATTCTCGCGGCGTGGAGCCTTGGCCTGCGGATCAACCAATACGGCCTCACGATTGATCGCACCTTGGCGGGGATGGTGGTGGTAATCGCGCTGGCTTATGGCATTGGCTATAGCGTCGCGATTTTCTGGCGCGGGCCATGGATGGAGCTTCTAAAGCCGCTGAATATTGGTTTGGCGGTTTTCAAATGCGTGGTGTTCATCGCCATCCTGACACCACTGGCCTCGCCTGCCCGCTTGAGCGTCGATAATCAGGTCAAGCGCCTCACTTCGGGCCTCGTAAAGCCTGAGAAATTTGATTGGTGGTTCCTGCGCTATGATACGGGAACTTATGGCACAAAGGCGTTAGACCAGCTTACCCAATCGCCAAATGCGGCAATTGCCAAAGTGGCGGCTAAGGCAAAAGCCAATCTGCTTGGCGAACGCCGTCATTTTTTAGAAGATAACGAAACGGCAGAGAAAAATCGCCCAGACCTCTCAGCACTCGAAGTGGTCGTGCCTAAGGGTGCAAGCCTGCCTGCCAGTTTTGTAGCGCAACGGTTTGACGGCGAAACAACCCCATTTGTGCCCGACTGTCTTGTCACCAAACCAATCAAGGACCAGCCTACCTGTAAAGCGGCCCTGCTCGACTTAGACGCCGACACCAAACCAGAAGTCATCATCTTCAGCACGTCTGGAAGCATCACCGGATTTAAGCAGAAAGACGAGACGTGGGATGTGCTGCGCACCGAAAGTGCGGCCAATAGCCAAGATATAGTCAAAAGCCTTGAAACAGGTGATATTCGTATGGTCGAACCGAGCTTCAAAGATGTGATGATTGGTGAGGTTAGGGTCCGGTTCCAGCTTTACCAGCGTCCGCCCAATATCATCTTTGACATGAACGCGGTGCCACCCCAGCCCGCCAAAGCCAAATCTGCAGAGCCCGCAGCACAAGCCCCTTCAAAGCCATAGCTAACAGCTTTATGCACGGGCGAAAGAATTGAGGAGAGGCACCCCATGAGCACGCGCACCGAAACCGATACATTTGGCCCCATCGAAGTCGCTTCTGACCGTTATTGGGGTGCGCAGGCCGAACGCTCGCTCGGCAATTTCAAAATTGGTTGGGAAAAGCAGCCTTTGTCGATTGTCAAAGCGCTCGGCATTGTCAAACAGGCTGCCGCGCTCGCCAATATGAAGCTCGGCAAGATGGATAAGGACTTGGGCGAGGTCATCATCAAGGCCGCGCAAGAAGTCATAGATGGCAAGCTGAACGACCACTTCCCACTGGTTGTATGGCAAACAGGCTCTGGTACCCAGTCCAATATGAATGCCAATGAAGTCATCTCCAACCGCGCGATTGAGATGCTGGGCGGCGAGATGGGCTCGAAAAAGCCCGTCCATCCTAATGACCATGTCAACATGAGCCAAAGCTCGAACGACACTTTCCCGACCGCTATGCACATTGCCTGCGCTGTGGAAGTCACCCACCATTTGTTGCCCGCACTGACGCATTTGCATGCGGCCTTGGACGCCAAGGCCAAGGCTTGGGCGGACATTATCAAGATTGGCCGCACCCATACCCAAGACGCAACGCCAGTCACCTTGGGCCAAGAATTTTCGGGCTATGCCAAGCAGATTGAAAATGGCATCGCTCGCATCCGTCAAACACTGCCTGCCTTGATGGAACTGGCCCAAGGCGGCACCGCCGTGGGTACGGGCCTTGCCTCGCCAGTCGGCTTTGCAGACGCCGTGGCGACAGAAATTGCGGGCCTGACTGGCCTGCCCTTTACCAGCGCCCCCAATAAGTTTGAGGCCTTGGCCGCCCATGACGCCATGGTCTTCACCCATGGGGCCATCACCACCGTGGCGATGAGTTGCTTCAAAATCGCCAATGATATCCGTTTCTTGGGCTCTGGCCCGCGCGCGGGGTTGGGCGAATTGGCTTTGCCAGAGAATGAGCCCGGCAGCTCCATCATGCCAGGCAAGGTCAACCCGACCCAGTGCGAAGCTTTGACCCAAGTGTGCGCCCATATTCTGGGCAATAATGCCGCCATCGCCTTTGCGGGCAGCCAAGGCCATTTCGAACTCAATGTGTTCAACCCGATGATGGCCTATAATTTCCTACAATCGGTTCAGCTTTTAGGCGATGCCGCCGTCAGCTTCACCGACAATTGCGTCGTTGGAATTGAACCCCGCCTCGACAATATCGCCAAAGGCCTCGCCAATTCCTTGATGCTGGTGACGCCTTTGAAGGAAAAATACGGCTATGATCTGGCCGCCAAAGTCGCCAAGACCGCCCACAAAAACGGCACCACCTTGCGCGAAGAAGCCATCGCGCTTGGCATCAGCGGCGAAGACTTCGACGCCATCGTCCG
>JBEIEG010000237.1:0-4374 GCA_040383035.1 Hyphomonadaceae bacterium
CCAAGTGCGGATCGGCGAGTTTGCTTGGAGCCGGATTGAACCTAAGCCCGGGGTGTTTGAGTGGAGCTGGCTCGACCGTGCGATTGAGACCTTGCATCAAGCGGGCTTACACATTGTCTTGGGAACACCAACGGCGACGCCGCCCAAATGGCTGATCGATGCCCATCCAGATATCTTGGCCTTGGACGCACACGGCAGGCCGCGCCATTTCGGTTCCCGCCGCCATTATTGTTTCTCAAGCCTAACCTATCGGGCCGAGTGCGCGCGGATTGTGGAGGCTTTAGCCCGACGCTATGGCACCCATCCTGCGATTGCTTCTTGGCAGACCGACAATGAATATGGCTGTCACGATACGATTATCTCCTACTCCAAGGCGGCTCGCGAGAGGTTTCGTGCGTGGCTAGCGGCCAAATACCCCTCGATCCAAGCCCTCAACCAGGCGTGGGGCAATGTGTTTTGGAGTATGGAGTATCTGAGCTTTGACGAGATCGACCCGCCGGTCGAGACTGTCACGGAAGCCAATCCAGCCCATCGCCAAGACTGGGCACGCTTTGCCAGCGATGAAGTTGCCGTCTTTGACCGTGTACAGACAGATATTTTGCGAGCCCATAGTCCGGGCCGGGATGTGCTGCACAATTATATGGGCATGTTTACCGCCTTTGATCATTTTAAACTGGGTGAGCAACTCGATGTTGCCGCGTGGGATTCCTATCCATTGGGCTTTCTGGAACAGGCTTGGTGGCCGGACGCCACCAAGGAGCGCTTTCTGCGCCAAGGCCATCCAGACTTTACCGCCTTTCACCACGACCTCTATCGCGGCGTCGGCCGGGGTCGCTGGCAAGTGATTGAGCAACAGCCGGGGCCTGTGAATTGGGCAGCATGGAACCCTGCCCCCTTGCCGGGCATGGTGCGTGCTTGGACGTGGGAGGCGTTGGCCCATGGTGCCGAATGCGTTTCCTACTTCCGCTGGCGACAAGCACCTTTTGCGCAAGAACAAATGCATGCTGGCCTGTTGCGACCGGACAGCGTGGAAGCAGAAGCAGCTGGTGAAGCCCGCCAAGTGGCCGCTGAATTGGCCGCTGTTGCCGGAGCAACAACCACCAAAGCGCCCGTAGCACTTTTGTTTGATTATGAAGCCATTTGGGCAAATCAGATTCAGCCGCAGGGCCGGGATTATCGCGGCCTTGAGCTCCTTATCCTCTTCTATAGCGCTGCGCGCCGCTTGGGCCTGTCGGTAGACATTGTGCCTCCAAGTGCGGATTTAAGCGGCTATCAGCTGATCTTGTGCCCCTTGCAGATTTTTTGGTCAGAGGACTTGAATGCGAGGATCAAGGCCAGCGGGGCCGTTTGTGTGTTGGGGCCTCGTGCGGGCTCTAAAACCGATGATTTCCAGATTCCTGCCAATCTTGCACCCGGTTTGGCGCAGGACTTGATCCCGCTCGTGGTGAACCGCGTTGAAAGCCTTCGGCCGGGCCATGTGGAACAGGCAGGGGCGTTTAAGGTGACGCGTTGGCTAGAGCATATCCAGTCCGAGCTTGTGCCAGAGGCCTCTACCGCCAGCGGCCATGGGATTTGGTATCACACGGACAAGGTCGACTATCTGGCCTGCTGGCCAGATGCTGAGCTGTTGGATGCCGTGCTGCGTCGGCGCAGCGTGGATTTGGGTCTTGCTACCTTGAGCCTGCCAGATGGATTGCGCTTGCGCCAGCGCGGCGCGTTCATGTTTGCGATCAATTATGAGGCCGAGCCGGTGCGCTTAAGCGATCATATCGTCGACGCGGGGAAATTCGATTACGTCATCGGCGGGCCAGACTTGCCAGCAGCTGGTGTGGCGGCGTGGCGGATTAAGTGAGCTTTGGCCCATCCGCCAAAACGTCTCCAGCCAGATAGAGCGAGCCACAGATGAGTACGCGCGCTGGGCCTTCTATCTGACTCAAAGCCAGCTTCAGCCCATCCAGCGGTGTGTCGGCAGGCGCGGCTTCAAAGCCCATGGCACGCGCGAGTTCTGCCAGTTCGGCGGGTGGCCGCCCGGCATCCGACGTACGGATCGGCACAGTGATGACCTCCGGTTTGAGCGCTTGAAAGGCTTGGAAGAAGCCCGTCGGGTCTTTGGTGGCCAATTGACCGGTGATCAGCACCAAGCGGCGGGGGTCCTTTGCTTGCAGGTTCGCCATATAGGATGCCGCTGCGGCTGCGCCATGGGGATTATGCCCGCCATCAAGCCAGAGCTCTGCCCCCACTAAGGCTGCCACTTCTGCAAACGGCCCAGCTTGTAGGCGCTGCATGCGGGCAGGCCAGCTAACGTTTTGAACGCCCTGAACGATCGCAGCTTCATCCAAGCCATAAAGAGTCATGGCCACGACAGCCGCTCCTGCATTCTCAAACTGGTGGTGCCCGGGAAGGCCCGGCAAGGGTAGGTCCAGCAAGCGGTCTTGGGTTTGTACAATCAGTCGCCCGCGCTCGGCATAGCAATCCCAGTCGCGACCAAAGACCAAGAGAGGTGCGGCCAATGCCTCTGCGCGACGTTCAATCACAGCCAAAGCTTCATCGGCTTGACGCGAGACGACGCAAGGGACGTGCGGCTTCAAGATACCGGCTTTCTCGCCCGCGATCTTGGCCAAAGTGTCGCCCAACATCTCTTTATGGTCAAAATCAACCGGGGTGATGATGGTAAGCTTTGGCTTGGTCACAATATTAGTCGCATCCAAGCGCCCACCAAGGCCGACTTCTAACAAGGTAAGGTCAGCCATGGTCTCATTGAAGGCGACAAAGGCGGCAACTGTCTCGGCTTCAAAGACCGTCAAAGGGATCTGATTGCTTAAAGCCAGGATCCGATTGCCAATGTCTAAAAGCGCCTCTTCCTCAATGAACCGCCCAGCTACCCGCCAGCGCTCGTGAATCGATACAAGATGAGGCGAAGTATAAGCGTGAACTGCCAGACCAGCAGCCTCTGCCATGGCGCGCAAGAACGCCACCGTGGATCCTTTGCCATTGGTGCCTGCGACATGAATGACCGGTGGGATCAAATCCTGAGGTCGGCCAAATGCCTCCAATGCCGCCGCAACGCGGGCAAGCCCCAGATCGATCTTGCGAGGAAAGCTATAGAACAGGTCAGCGGCATTCATAGGATTACAATCGGCTCATAAGGCGTATCAGGTTGGCTTCGGCTTTCTGTAGCGTCAGGCGCACGATGGGATCAACCTCCGGCACAGTGGCGAGGCTGGCGCGTACTTGGGCCAGATCAAACAAAGCCTCGCGGCCTTCGGCGGACAAGACCCTGCTCTCGATCCAGCCTACGACGGCCAAGCGCTCACCCCGCGTGACGGGCTCAACCTCATGCAGGGTGGTTGAGGGATAAAGCACCAAGCTGCCTGCTGGCAATTTGATGATCTGGCGACCGGCCGGTTGTTCGACGCAGAGCGCGCCGCCATCATAGCTGTCAGGCTCTGACAGAAAAAGCGTGAAGGAAAGGTCCGATCGCACACCATTCATGTAGGCATTATCGACATGCAGGCCATAAGCCATGCCGGGTTGATAGCGGGAGATTAGGATCGGCCCATAGGTCTTCACCTGTGCCGCCGCTTGAAATACCTCGTGGCGTTCCAGCGCGCGCAGGACAAACTCAATCAGCGCGTCTGCTGCACCGCCCTTTGCCTGCTGGTTGTTCTTCACCGACTTCGCCAAAGCTCCAGCCGTGGCTTTGCCATCGACAAAAGACAGCGTTTCGACCTCTGAACGCGCGCGCTCAAGGTCTTCAGATCCCAGTATCTGATCCATAACGATCAACATCAGCACCCTACCTGCAAACGACTTGCATTTTCATCTAGCCTCAGCCACACTCACGAAATAGTGATTTTCGTAGCAAGGAAGTAGACCATGATTGAGTTCAAGCCCCGCATGTGGACCTTGATGGGTGTCAGTGCAATGGCCTTAGTCGGTGCTGCGGCATGCCAACCAGGTGGCGAAGCTGGAACCTCTGCAGCGGATGGTGAAAAGGCTGCGGCATCCAGTGCGGCGGGCGAAGGTGAAGGGGAAGGCGCAAAGCCCGCCCCGGCTCCGGCGGCCGCCCGTGCAGGTGGTGAAAGTGGGGAGGCCGGTGCTGCGAACGCCTATTCCAACGTAGACCCAGCTTCTTGGTTGGGCCTACGCGTTAGCCACCTAAGTGGCTTCTTGTTGGTTGCGCAGAAATCCTTTGAAGCAGGGCAAGTCGATGAAGCTTCGGTCCTGATCGCGCAAGGTCTCTTGGAAGTTTATCAGCCAGACGCCGCCGAACTTGATAGCAAAGTCAAAGACTTGAAGCCGAGCTATGAAGCAGTGGTTGCAGCCATTGATGGCAAGAAAAGCAAAGCCGAGATCGAAGCAGCCTTCGCGAAA
>JBEIEG010000238.1:0-4371 GCA_040383035.1 Hyphomonadaceae bacterium
ATTGCCTTGCAGGGCGGTGGAGACCTCCCGGATCAGGGCCTTTTTGGGATCGTCACTGGCACCTTGGATAAAGACCCGTACATTGGAGACCGCTTTGCCTGCCACTTCCCCTATATCGGGTGCCGCAGGCCCAAGCGGAGGCAATTCGCGGACATTGACAATATCATCGAGGATCGTGCTGTCAGCAATCGGGCGCAAGTCGCGGCTGAATAGGCGCAGGCGTGCTCCTGGCTCACGTGACAACCGCCTCAAAATGGCTCGGGCGCGGCCCTCATCCAAAACAGGTACGGCATCAGCTGGAATGGCGGCTTCAGCCAAGACACTGGCAATCGTAGAGCCCTGCGCGCGCAGCGCATCCATACGCGCCTTTGTTAGGCCGGATCGCAACTCATTGAACAAAAGAGAGCCCAGCACCAAGATAACGATGCCGGCAAAGTTGGCGATAAAAATAATGCCCGCAATGCCGCCACGACGGCGTTGCCTCCGGGTCTTTCCGAAGGGTGCCTGAGGCTTCTTTTTAGGATTCTTTGTAGCGATAGCCGACCCCATACAGCGTCTCGATGGCATCAAACTCACCATCAACTTCGCGGAATTTCTTGCGCACGCGCTTCACGTGGCTGTCAATGGTGCGGTCATCGACATAGACGCTGTCATCATAGGCTGCGTCCATCAACTGATCGCGGCTCTTAACAAAGCCTGGTCGTTGGGCGAGCGCCTGCAGCAAGAGGAATTCAGTCACGGTCAAGCGAACTGGCTTGCCCTTCCAGTAAGAAGCATGGCGATTGGGGTCCATGGTCAAGGAGCCGCGCGTGACGACCTTCTTGTCGTCTTCAGACGGACTTCCGTCATCTCCACCTGCTTCAATTGGGCGAGAGCGACGAAGCACTGCCTTCACGCGTTCCGACAACAAACGCGTCGAGAAGGGTTTGCGAATGAAATCATCAGCACCGACCGAAAAGCCAATTACCTCATCAATCTCATCATCCTTTGACGTCAGAAAGATGACGGGCACGTCTGAGCTTTCCCGGACACGGCGCAATAATTCGACACCATCCATGCGTGGCATCTTGATATCAAGGATCGCAATATCAGGCGGGTCCGATATCAATGCCGGCAGAGCCGTGGCCCCATCGGGATAGGTTCGCACGTCATAACCTTCGCTCTGGAATAAAATTTCCAGGGAAGCACGGATGTTTTCGTCGTCATCGACCAGAGCAATTGTCGTCATAAGCCCACTTATAAGGCGGTTTGTGGCCGCATGTTACCCCTCGCAAGGCAAGATTATGGCGAATAAAGGGTTTATGAGACGCTAAGCTGCACAAATAAAGGGTTAGCTTGCCTTGGCGCGCGCTTCCATGTCGAGCATTTCATCGAGATAGGCCATGGCCAAATCTGTCAGCTCAAACTGAGGTTCGGCCCAAAAGTCCTCAACCCCACTCGGAATGGCGGCATCTAGGACCGTGTGAATTTCGCTTTCATCGTCATTCCACAGGATGGAAACATCCGCCAAGCGCGCAGCTTCGCGCCCGAGGCTTTGGGTTATTACCGCATCATCCATGCGCTTGGCGCTGACCCGCAATAACGTCAGGCCACCACCAATATCCTCCGAAATGTCCGC
The DNA here is from genome assembly GCA_040383035.1 of Hyphomonadaceae bacterium. GTDB lineage: Bacteria > Pseudomonadota > Alphaproteobacteria > Caulobacterales > Aquidulcibacteraceae > Aquidulcibacter. The sequence continues at coordinate 1,619 of JBEIEG010000238.1, forward strand.
ATAAGACAGGATGGCGTTGAGCAAAGCACCTGAAGGTGGGGCAACTGGCACTGCTGTTGGTGCAATCTTTTGCTTAGGGGCGCGGCGACGGGACTTTGGGTAAGGAAGGATGGTCATGTTCAGGTCTCACTCTGTGTGTGAGTTGGGTATGCACCCTCACTACGACAAAATCGGGCGTAGAATTTGACCGCAATGAGTCCGCAATGAGTCCAGCGATTATTTGGACAGGTCCGATAGCGGACAAGGTGCCGTTTACCATTGTTAGGCCGCAACGAGTCCTATATGCGGTCCGTCAATCAGCCGACGAAAGTTTCTGCTCCCATGACCAGCCATACAGACCTTGCAAACGCCATCCGCTTTCTTTCGATGGATGCCGTTCAAGCGGCCAATTCCGGACACCCCGGTATGCCCATGGGCATGGCAGATGTCGCAACAGTCCTGTTCACCAAGTTTCTGAAATTCGACGCCAAGGCCCCGAACTGGCAAGATCGCGACCGCTTTGTCTTGTCGGCTGGCCACGGCTCGATGCTGATTTACGCTCTGCTACATCTCACTGGCTATGAAGCCATGACCATGGACCAGTTGAAGAACTTCCGCCAGATGGGTGCCCTCACAGCCGGTCACCCTGAATATGGCCACGTGCCAGGGGTTGAAACGACAACGGGACCCTTGGGCCAAGGCATCTCAACAGCTGTCGGCATGGCAATGGCCGAAGCTCATTTGCGGGCAACTTTGGGCGCAGATGTGTGCGACCATCACACGTGGGTTATCGCTTCAGACGGCGACTTGATGGAAGGGATCAGCCACGAGGCGATTTCCTTGGCAGGTCACCTCCGCCTGAACCGCTTGATCGTCTTGTGGGACGATAATGAGATTTCTATCGACGGGGCTTTGTCGGTAGCCGAGACCGGCGATCAGCTTCAGCGCTTTGAGGCCGCTGGCTGGCAAACGAGCCGGGTTGACGGCCATAATCCAATTGCGCTGGAAGCGGCCATGACCGCAGCCCTTTCCTCTGACCGGCCGGTTCTGATTGCCTGCCGTACCCAAATTGGCTTCGGGTCCCCTAATTTGGCCGGGACCGCCAAGACACATGGGTCGCCGCTTGGCGCTAGCGAGATTGAAGCAACACGCAAAGCACTGAACTGGCCACATGCCCCATTCGTTGTACCCGACGAAATTGTTGCAGACTGGCGAGCCGCAGGCAGTCGCGGAGCGCAGGCCCATGCAGATTGGCAAGCACGTTTGGCAAAGCGTTCGGATCACACGGCAGTCGACGACCTTTTGAACTCAAAGATTGACCCTGTGCACCTGCGTACCCTCATCGAAGCCCATTGCGCCACAATGGCCGACAAGGCCCCTTCGCTTGCGACCCGCGAGAGTTCTGGTGCAGCCTTGGAAGTGTTGGTTCCAGCCTTTGACCTACTCATGGGCGGTTCGGCGGATTTGACCGGTTCGGTCAACACCAAAGTCGCCGGCATGAAGGGCTTTGGGGCAAACGCCTATCAAGAGCGCTATGTCCATTATGGCGTGCGCGAACATGGCATGGCGGCGGCCATGAACGGCATGGCCCTACATGGCGGCGTGGTGCCCTACTCTGGCACCTTCCTCGTGTTTGCCGACTATTTGCGGCCTGCCCTGCGCCTTGGTGCACTGATGGAAGTCCGCACCATCCATGTCTTGACCCATGACAGCATTGGCTTGGGCGAAGATGGGCCGACCCACCAGCCTGTTGAAACCTTGGCATCGCTTCGAGCAATCCCCAATGTCAACGTATTCCGACCCTGTGACCCCGTTGAGGTTGCCGAATGTTGGGAACTAGCTCTACTGGCCCCGAAGACTCCATCGGTCTTGTCCTTGACCCGCCAAAAGCTCGCCTTTCAACGCAAAGACGGGTCGCCAACCAATCGCAGTGCGCAGGGTGCCTATGTCTTGTCGCCAACGAGCCTGCCGGAAAAGGCGGTCTTGATCGCCACGGGTTCGGAAGTTGAGATTGCGATGAACGCTCAAGCCAAATTGGCCGAAGCCGGAATTGGCGTCCGCGTGGTCTCGGCCCCTTGCCTTGAATTGTTTGAAGCTCAAACTGGTGCCTATCAGAACGAAGTCCTCGGTGGCGATCTGCCGAAGATCGCGATTGAAGCAGCCGTCCGCTATGGTTGGGACCGCTGGATCGGCCCGACGGGCATGTTTATCGGTATGAAGGGCTTCGGCGCATCCGGGCCCTATCAAGCGCTCTACGCCCATTTCGGCATCACCAGCGAGGCCGTCTGTGCAGCCGTTGAGGCGCTTGGCTGATCTTGGCAGAGCCACTCGTCTCGATCCTGATTGTTGCTTATAAAAGCCGAGCGCACTTACCGCGCTTGTTTGATTGTCTCGACGCGCAGTCGTTTCACGATTTTGAGACGATACTGATCGACAATGCCTCGCCAGACGGCACCGATCCCGATGTGGCGACACAGGCGCGCGCGACCCAATTTATCGCGAATGCGCACAATGCCGGCTTCGCGGCGGCCAATAATCAAGCAGCTAAGCTCGCACGCGGTCAATGGGTGATCTGCCTCAACCCAGACGCTTTTCCTGAACCAAACTGGCTCGAGGCGCTGATGGCTGCGACCAAGCGCTACCCGGATGTGACAGCCTTTGGCTCCACCCAGATCCTAGACGAGGATCCGCGCCAATTGGATGGGGCGGGCGATGTCTATCATGCATTTGGCATTCCCTTCCGAGGCGGCTATCGCAAACCGTGGCCCGTTGAC
>JBEIEG010000239.1:0-4351 GCA_040383035.1 Hyphomonadaceae bacterium
TCCCCAACCGGTGTCGCCGCTGCAGCAACAACGCCCTCTCGTCGGAGATGGGCTTAGGTTATCCGGGGTTTGGTGGGTGGGGGATAAGTTTTTATCTGTTCGCACTCCCCTCGCCCCACCGGGGAGAGGGGTAAGGGGTGAGGGCTTACAGGCACAACAACTCATTACCTCTTATGGCGAAAGCTGAGCAATCCAGACCACAGGATTATGAGTGGAAGCCCTCACCCCCGTCCCCTCTCCCATAGGGCGAGGGGAGAGTCCCTGCACTCCTGGGGTTTCGGCGCAGGCGTCGATGTGTCCCGAAGGGACTGAAGGGGCACTTAGCGCCGTGCCCTTCCTTGATTAGCGCGTTGGGACCGGCGTTTCGCCGCGATAATCATAAAAGCCACGGTCGGTTTTCCGACCGAGCCAGCCGGCTTCCACATATTTTACCAAAAGCGGGCATGGGCGATATTTCGTGTCTGCCAAGCCTTCATTCAGGATCTGCATGATCGACAAAATGGTGTCGAGGCCGATGAAGTCCGCTAGTTCCAAGGGACCCATGGGGTGATTGGCACCAAGGCGCATGGCCTTATCAATGCCTTCCACCGTGCCGACGCCTTCATAGAGCGTATAGACAGCTTCATTGATCATCGGGATCAGAACGCGGTTGACGATAAAGGCCGGGAAGTCTTCGGCATTGGTGATCGTTTTGCCCATAGCGGTGACCACTTTCGTGGCCGCTTCATAGGTTTCCTCATTGGTGGCAAGGCCACGAATAACTTCCACCAGCTTCATCATCGGCACGGGATTCATAAAGTGCAGGCCGATGAACCGCTCTGGCCGATCTGTGGACGAACCCAGTCGCGTAATGGAGAGGGATGAGGTGTTCGATGACAAAATCGTATCGGGCCGGACGACGGCACACAGCGACTTGAAGATCGCGCGCTTGATATCTTCTTTCTCGCTGGCCGCTTCAATGGCCAAATCGATGGCGGACAGGTCCTCAATTGCCGTGGTCGTCACAATGCGTGCCATGGCGGGGGCAATTTCAGCGTCTTTGATCAAGCCGCGCGCCGCTTGACGGGTCAAATTACGCTCAATCAGGGTGCGACCTGCGTCTAACTTATCTTGGGAGATGTCATTGAGAAAGACATCATATCCTGCCAAAGCCGCAACATGGGCAATGCCATTCCCCATTTGACCCGCGCCAACAACGCCAATTGTTTTGATTTGTGCCATTTGATGGAAAGACCTGCCCTTTGATATCTAACTGCTTTCTTCGCAGTTGCAGCAAGCTAAGCGCGAGGCGCGATTACGGCAAGCACCTTGTGCTGCAAACCGTTCACTTCAGCGGCATGGGCCTTGCAATCTACCCATCGTAACAGCGTTGGCCGTCCCGTTTCGGATCGTTCTGGTGGCACGACGCTTCTGTTAATGATGACCAGGAGGACTAGATGGCCAATTCAATCGACCTACATGTGGGCCGCCGTTTGCGACGTCGGCGTCGTTTGATGGGCATGACCCAACAGCAATTGGCCGATAGCGTAGGCATTCGCTTCCAGCAAATCCAGAAGTATGAATGTGGTGCCAACCGCATCACGGCCAGCCGCTTATTTGAGTTGGCTGGTGCGCTCTCGATCGCGGTGCAGTATTTCTATGATGGCTTGACCACCATGACGGCAGCTAACGAACCGCCAGCCAATGATGATGAGATCGGGCCAGAAGTATTGCGCCAGAAAGAAACGCTGGAACTGATCCGCGCCTATTACCGGCTGGGTGAACGCCCACGGCGCCGCCTTCTGGACCTTGCTAAGGCCCTGAAGGACGACGCTTCAGACGCGGCTTAAGGTTCAGTCGCACTATTTCTTCAAGACAGTCGGCCAGTTACGATTGGCAGCAGCAATGTTGCCAGCCGTATTTTGTTGCCAGCGGATCTGAATGTCCTTGTTATAGTTCAGATAGAGCTTGCCGCCGACAATGGCCCAAGCATTGGGATCAATCCCGGCTGTATAACCTTGGCTGACCGCCCAAGCACAATAGCCACCGAATTGGGGTGCATAGCGCGCGGGATTGGCGGCAAAAGTGTCGCGATTAGCTGCGCTCGCAAACTGGAATTCGGCACCCTGATACGTGGTTTTGAATTTAGCCGAACCTTGCACCGGCTTTGCAGCTGAAAAATAAGCCACGGGATCATAGCCCTTGATGGCGACGTTGGAGCCAAAGCTGGTCCACACGGGGGCTTTGTCGGCGAGAGCAGGGCCAGCAATCGCCAGCGGGCTAAGGGCAAGGGCCAAAATCAGGGCAAGTTTAAGGGGTTTCATGGCGGGAATCCTTTCCGTGAATGAGAAATTTGATGCGTTAAGGGTTCGAGGCATCGGCCACAAAAACGCGGCATAAGTCACCTAACAGCCCTAAGATATCTGGCAGGCGTAGGCCGATTAGAACGACAGAGCCGGCCAGCAACGTCGCCGCAGCGGCAAACAGGCCACCGCCGTCATGGTTCGGGTCAATGCCCAGAGGCGTGAACAGATGGAAGCTGACGGCACCTGCCATCACAGCAAAAGCGATCAAGGCCCCCAGCGCGTTCAAGCGCTGTAGACGGGGCAACAGGCCCACGATCAACAAGGTTGACGCCACAAGCTCTGCCGAGCCAATCACATATTGGCTAAAGAGCCCGGTGTGGGCGAACAGGCCTGGCAGGCCCAAAGAGCCTGCCCAGCCATCCAACGCCCCAAAAATCACTTGGGTCTTTGGGTGGTCGGTGAATTTATAGCGCAAGCTATCAAGAAAGATGGCCGCCCCAAAAACCGAAATGGCCGCAGCCGCAATGCTCTTAAACTTCATGGCCGCGGCCTCCTCATTGTGTCTTGCAGGAGAATACGGGGGCACCACGGCTTTGGTTACGAGGGGGTGATCCTTCTTTTTCAAGTAAGGCTTGTCTATTCGCTTTATACGGCAGGCGGACTTCGTGTCACTCGGATCTGGCGACACAATGCCATGTGTACACCCTCTAGGTGCCCATCATGCCAACCAGTCGACCCATTCCTCTCCAACGGCTTCATGCTAGCCCTCAACCTTTGGGGCTGGCGGCTGATGCGAAGGGAAGAAGCTTTAGAGGATTCGGTGGTGGCTTAAGCGAACTAAGCCCCCTCACCGCTTCCGGCGCCAGTAGGTGAAGGGCTCTTGATAGACTTCTTGATCGAGGTCCGTGATCACGCCTTGAATGCGGGCTTGGGCGTCTGTGACGCCTTGATTGTAGAAGAGCGGGCCGATTTCGGCGGCCATAAAGTCGAACAAGGCCTCAACCGCCAGATTGCCGACCGGCTCGTCAAAGTTTTGGGCGCAAAATTGCTCCAGCGAGGTGACGGCTTCTTTGCGCAGAGTGGGCGGTAAGGGCTTCATGGCAAAAGTGCCTTTCGGGGGTTAGCTGGCGGGTGCGCCGTTCTCCAGCTTGCGGAACGCATGGGCTTTATAGACGCCCAAGATTTTCAGCTCTGCTGAAAAGAACTTCAACTCCTGCAATGCCAGTTGCACATTGCGCTCATTGGGATGGCCTTCAATGTCGGCATAGAATTGAGTGGCATTAAAACTGCCGCCGATCTGATAGCTCTCCAGCTTGGTCATGTTGACGCCATTGGTCGCAAACCCGCCCATGGCTTTATAAAGGGCTGCCGGAATATTGCGGACTTGGAAGACGAAGCTGGTGATGCATTTGCCGTCTTCCATCTCTGCATCGTCTGGCGTGGCAGAGAGGATGACGAAGCGGGTGGCGTTATGGGGTTCATCCTCCACATCGGGCCGCAGGATTGGCAAATCATAAAAGGCAGCCGCGAGGGTAGAGCCAAGCGCCGCCACACTTTTGTCGCCCATTTCACTAATTTCGCGGACAGCACCAGCCGTATCGGCGGTCTTGACGGCTTCTGCCCCCAATTCGCGAATGATTTTGCGGCATTGGCCAAGCGCCATCGGATGCGAGCGGATCTTTTTGATATCGCTCAAAGTCGCGCCTTTCACCCCCACCAATTGGTGGTGAATGGGGGCGAAATATTCCCCGACAATGTAAAGGCCCGCTTCCGGCAAAAGATGGTGCACATCGCCGACACGGCCCGCCAAGGTGTTTTCAATCGCAATCATGGCACGAACGGCCTTGCCGCTGGCGACTGCCGCAAACGCATCTTCAAACGTCTGACAGGGCAAAGGCTCTAGAGAAGGGCACGCCGCTTTGGCAGCAGCATGGGAATTGGCCCCCAATTCGCCCTGAAAGGCGATCTTACCTTCAACAAAATCGCTCACTTTGCCTGCTCCTGGTACCACGCTCTGGCACTTTCTAAATGTTCTGGCGTGTCGACGCCTTTTGGGAACTCATCGA
>JBEIEG010000240.1:0-4346 GCA_040383035.1 Hyphomonadaceae bacterium
AAAAGCAGGTGGTAAATTCCTGCTGCGGATTGAAGATACCGACCGGGAGCGTTCGACCGACGCAGCCGTCGAAGCAATTCTCCAAGGTCTTGCTTGGCTTGAGTTAGACGCAGACGGCGAGCCCTTGTTTCAATTTGCCCGCGCCAACCGTCACCGGGAAGCCGCGGAGAGCCTTGTCGAAGCGGGCAAGGCCTTCCGTTGTTATCTGAGCGGCGAAGAAGAGACCGCCCTGAAAGATGCGGCACGGGCTCAAGGCCTCGCCTTCCGCTCGCCTTGGCGCAATCCAGATCGGGGAGCACCTGCGGCAGGCACTCCCTATGTAACCCGCCTGCGTGCACCCAGCGAGAATGAGTTCATCCGCGTGCACGATAAGGTGCAAGGCACGGTCGTGACCGCCGGGCGTGAGATTGACGATTTCATCCTGCTCCGCTCCGATCACACGCCAACCTACATGCTGGCCGTCGTCGTGGATGACCACGATATGGGCGTAACCCACGTGATCCGGGGCGACGACCATTTGACCAATGCCGCACGCCAGACGGCCCTGATCCATGCCTTTGGCTGGCAGGTTCCAACCTATGCCCACATCCCATTGATCCATGGCGATGACGGCAAGAAGCTGTCAAAGCGCCATGGTGCCTTGGGCGTCGAAGAATATCGCGACATGGGTTATCTGCCAGAAGCGATGCGGGCCTATCTGTTGCGCCTTGGCTGGTCCAAGGGGGATTTGGACATTGTCAGCACCGAGGAAGCCTTGGAGCTGTTTGACCTTGAAGGCTTGGGCAAAAGCCCTTCGCGCCTCGATTTTGCCAAAATGGGCAGCGTGAACGCCCATTTCATGCGCTTAGCGGATGATCAACGCTTGGTGACCCTCCTACGGGAACACGCCGCGCGGGCCGGCCAGCAAGATATCGACAAGTTAGACGAAGAACTCGCCGCCGCCGTGGCCTATCTCAAAGACCGGGCCAAAACTTTGCCCGAGCTTTACGACCAGTTTGCCTTCATCCTAGCGCAGCGGCCGTTGCCCCGTGATGAAAAGACACAAAAGACACTTTCTGAAGAAGCTGTCGCACGGATCGGCCGCATGCACCCGGTGTTGGCGGATGTAGCGACTTGGCATCATACAGACATCAAGGCCGCGTTGGATAAGTTTGCCGAATCCGAAAGCATCGGCTTTGGCAAAATTGGCCCACCGTTGCGCGCTGCACTGACCGGTGGCCTTCCGGCACCGGATTTGGCAATCGCCTTAGAGCTACTGGGCAGAACTGAAAGCTTAGCGCGTCTTGGAGACGTGATGTAAACTTCTTTCGTGGAAACTGTGGTTACGAGCAAAACACAAGAGGGCATGAATATGGAAAGCAAAGCAGAACCAAAGGGTACCGCCAAACTTGATTTTGAAGGCAAAGTGATTGACTTGCCAATTTATGGCGGTGCGACCGGCCCTGATGTGATCGATATCCGTAAGCTCTATGCAGAGACGGGTGCCTTTACTTATGATCCAGGCTTTACCTCGACAGCTTCGTGCGAGAGCCAAATCACCTTTATTGATGGCGATGAAGGCGTGTTGCTGCACCGCGGTTATCCAATCGACCAATTGGCAGAGCGGTCCAACTTCCTTGAAGTGGCCTATCTGTTGTTGGAAGGCCATCTGCCGAACCAAGGTGAGTTTGATAAGTTCAAGCACGACATCACCTATCACACGATGCTGCACGCACAGTTTGACCGCTTCTTTGAAGGCTTCCGCCGCGACGCGCACCCAATGGCCGTTATGGTCGGCACCGTGGGGGCGTTGTCGGCCTTCTACCACGACAGCTTGAACATTGATGACCCTGTCCAGCGCAAGATCACCCAGCACCGCTTGATCGCAAAGATCCCAACTATTGCAGCACGTGCTTACAAATACTGGCTGGGCCAACCATTTGTGACCCCGCGCAATGAATTGAGCTATGCGGCAAACTTCCTGCGCATGTGCTTTGCGGTGCCAGCCGAAGATTATGTCGTAAACCCTGTTCTGGCCAAAGCGATGGAGAAAATCTTCATCCTACACGCCGACCACGAGCAAAACGCTTCGACCTCAACCGTTCGCTTGGCGGGCTCATCAGGCGCTAACCCATTTGCCTGTATCGCAGCCGGTATCGCCTGCTTGTGGGGCCCTGCCCATGGTGGTGCCAACGAAGCAGCCTTGAACATGCTGAAAGAAATTGGCCATGTGGACAATATTCCAGCCTTCGTCGCACAAGTGAAAGACAAAAACTCCAGCGTACGTCTGATGGGCTTTGGTCACCGCGTGTACAAAAACTACGACCCCCGCGCGAAAGTGATGCAGCAAGCCTGCCACGAAGTGCTGGCCGAAGTTGGCGTGAAGGACGATCCATTGCTGAAGGTTGCTATGGAGCTCGAAAAAATCGCGCTGAATGATGAGTATTTCGTCAGCCGTAAGCTCTATCCTAACATCGACTTCTATTCGGGCATCACCTTGAAGGCGATGGGCTTCCCAGTTGAAATGTTCACCGTATTGTTTGCTCTGGCCCGCACCACCGGCTGGATCGCACAATGGGACGAAATGAACAGCGACCCTGCCCAAAAGATTGGACGCCCCCGCCAGCTCTACACCGGCGCGGAAAAACGCGATTACGTGCCTATCATCAATCGCTAAACTCAACGTCAAACTGATTGAACGCGCGGGCCAAAAGCTCGCGCGTTTTTGTTTGTGCGAGAAGCTTCTGATTGACGCAGTCTAAGCGTAGCAGCTGGTTGTCGGATAGAATTTCATCCAGTCAGCCCGCATTAAATGCGCGCCACCATTGCTTCAAACACTAGCACCACAAGTAAAGTTCGCCTAAAGTGACACGCATGCTTGATCATCTGAAATCTTTTGGCGAAGGTGCCGCCCAAGTTCATTATGGGACGCCCGAACTCACCATTCTGCGACCCGGGAAGTTTGTGCGCTGTGCAGTGACGGGGAAGCCCATCACGCTTGAGGATTTACGCTATTGGTCAGTCGAACTGCAGGAAGCCTATGTGGATGCAGCGGCAGCGACGACGCGCTGGAAGCAAGTATACAAGCGCGCCTGAATTTCTCGACCAATCTCGCCAGACGAACCCTTGTTTTTGGCGGCCTATTTGGCCTAACAGGCTTAAGCAGCGGGTGTGACCGCGCCTTCGCTCTTTCGCCTGAATCCCAGCATTCACCCCTTCCCTTTAGCTTTAGCGGCACCCCGCAACAATCGGATCTGGTCATTGGCACCACGGTGCCCGGTGCACAAATTGATGCCAGTGGCATTACGACCAATGCCGATAGCGATGGTCGCTTTGTCATGGGCTTTGATCGCGACGCCCCGTCGCAAGCCCTGATCACCATCTCCCACGGCGCAACCATCGCCCGGTTCGGCCTTGATGTTGCGCCACGTGCCTATCCAGTCACCAGCGTTAGCGGCCTACCCTCTGCCACCATCGACCCCCCTGCTGAGGCCTTAGCCCGGATTGAGGCCGATGCAGCGCTCAAACGGCAAGCCTTTGACAGCAACAACCCCATTGCCCGCGGCTTTGAAGAAACCTTCCGCTGGCCCTTAGACGACGTGAGGATCACCAGCCCGTGGGGGGCGACGCGCATGCTAAACGGCAAGAGCCAAAGACCGCATTTCGGCATTGACCTTGGTGCGCCCCGAGGCACGCCCATCTATGCCCCCGCCAGCGGCTTTGTTGTGTTGGCAGAGCCCGACATGCATTTTGAAGGCGGCATGGTGGCCATTGATCACGGCCAAGGCCTGATCACGACCTATCTGCATCAAAGTGCCCTCGCGGTTGAGGTGGGACAACGTGTCACACCGCGCACCTTGATAGGCTATGTCGGCTCAAAGGGCCGTGCCACCGGCCCGCATTTATGCTGGCGAATGCGCTGGCGTGGCCGCAATCTGGACCCAAGCTTACGGGTTAGATCCGCCTGATCTCTTGGCCTTGCAACGTCACTGTTGAGTGCCAATCGGGCTGGACATTTTGCGCTGGCCTGCCTAGCGAGACCCGATGCATCGCGCCTCTGCTCCTCTGTCGTGGCTGAAGAAACTCCATCTGTTGGTGGGGCTGCTGGCGATTGCAATCAAGGTCGCCATCCCCATCGGCTATATGGTGGCACCCCAAGCCCTAGCGGCTGGCCTCACGCCCATCGTGCTGTGTACGTCTGATGGCAATGTTACGGCCTTTATGGATGAGGGTGGACAGATTGTTACCCACGGCGATGAAGCTCTCGCCAACGACCATCAGGGCCTGCCGTCGGACCATGAAGGCTCTAAGTGCGCTTTTGCCGGCCAAGGGGTGCCATTGGCCGCTCCGCAAGCGGCCAGCATGGC
>JBEIEG010000241.1:0-4336 GCA_040383035.1 Hyphomonadaceae bacterium
ATCGACCCGCTTGTGTCGCTCGCGAACTGACCAAGCTCTATGAGGAGACCCGACGCGGCAGCCTTTCAGCCTTGGCGGCACATTATAGCGAGGCCGATACACCGCGCGGCGAGATTGTCGTTGTGGTCGGCGGGAAAAGCCAGGACGTCGATACTGCCGAGGTGCCTGATTTAGATGGTGCCTTGGAAGAAGCCTTATCCCGCCTCAGCGTCAAGGATGCGGCCGCGGCCGTGGCGCTCCAGACTGGGATTGCTCGCCGTGATGTCTATAGCCGTGCTTTAGCTCTGGTTGCTGCGCAGAAGCGAGCGGCTTCATGAATTTGACCCAGCGCGCTCTTGCAGAAAGATCTGGGCGATGGGCCGAGAATTGGGCGGCCTTTGTGCTGCAGCTCAAGGGTTATGCCATTCTGGGGCGGCGGGTCCAGACGCCGGCAGGCGAGATTGATCTGATCGCACGGCGCGGCAATGTGCTGGCCTTCATCGAAGTCAAAATGCGCCAACAGGCCGTTGATGCCGCTGAAGTCCTGCGGCCACGACAAATGTCGCGCATTGTGCGCGCGGCAACAGGCTGGACGTCCAGACGCGCGTGGACTCAACATTTCTCTTGGCGGTATGATCTAATGGTCGTCACCAAATGGCGCTGGCCGAAACATGTTCGTGACGCTTGGCGACCAGACGTCGACCCCATGCTGAGTGGCCGGGGTCAGTCAGACAATGTGACTTTCTTTCGGGCGCGGCGAAAATGATCCCGAGGACACGACCAGACGCGGAAAGCGCGATTAAAGTATGCGCAAACATGCCAGTGGACCGCTTTGACTTAACGGCCTGCGCGTTGGCTTGCGCCATTCATGAAAACCCGGACCGCGATCTTTCCGAAGCCCTCAGCGTCCTTGATCAGCTGACAGCCTTGGCCAAACAACGAAAGCCGCAATCTGCATTGGCGCTCTCGCAATTGATTTTTGGCGAAATGGGATTTGCGGGCTCTACCAAAGACTATGATGATCCCGGCAATGCGGACTTGGTTAGCATTTTGAAGGCACGGGCAGGCTTGCCTGTCGGGCTCGGGATCATTTGGCGCCATGTCGCCCGCCTGTCACACGCTGCACTTCATGGGGTGGATTCGCCGGGGCATTTCTTGCTGCGGCTTGAGGCCCCTGATGGACCGATCTTTATTGACCCCCTTGCTGGCGGCGCGATTGTGGATGAAGTCGGCCTCTCAGAAATTGCCAATCGTGTTGGGATCAAGGCTTTGAGCGAGGCGATGCTCGCACCGGTTTCGGATCGGGTGATGGCGGTTCGTCTGCAAACCAATCTCGCAGCCCGGGCGCGGGCTTCAGGCCAGATTGACGCTTGGTTGCGGGCGGCATTTCGTCGCGCTCTCTTGGCCCCCGACAATTATCAAGTGGCGCTAGACTATTCCCAAGCTGCAGAAGCCGCAGGACAAATCCATATTGCCCTTGAATGGGCGCAACGGGCAAGCCAACTTCAAGGCTACACCCAAGCTGATCGCGACAGAACCCAAACTCTTCGCCAAAAGCTCAATTAGCGAGTTTATCCCGTGTCTGATTTACCTGCCTCAAAGCCCTTACGCATTGCCATCCAGATGGACCCGATTGAGGACGTCAATATTGAGGGCGACACAACCTTTGCGATGGCCGAAGAGGCGCAAATCCGGGGGTATGAGATCTTTGTCTATCAGGTTGAGACATTGAGTTGGCAAGAAGGCAAAGTAAGCGCGCGGGCCAAGCCTTGTAAGGTTCAACGCGTCAAAGGCGACCATGTCTCGTTAGGCGAAGAAGTGGTGTTGGACCTGGCTGAGGACGTCGATGTCGTCCTGATGCGGCAGGACCCGCCGTTTGACATGAGCTATATTACGGCCGCGCATCTGCTGGAGTTCCTGAAGGGCAAAACCTTGGTGGTGAATGACCCCTTCTGGGTGCGCTCAAGCCCTGAGAAGATCGTCCCATTGCTTTTCCCAGACTTGATGCCACCCACCTTGGTCTCACGCGATGTTACCACCATTAAGGCGTTTCAGGCCGAGCATCAGGACATTGTGGTCAAGCCTTTGTTCGGCAATGCCGGTGCGGCCGTGTTCCGGATTAAGCCCGAGGATGGTAATTTGGGTGCTCTGTTAGACCTGTTCTTCACCACCAGCAGAGACCCAATCATGGTGCAAGCCTTTGTGCCCGGCGTTTTTGAAGGCGATAAGCGTATCATTCTGGTGGATGGTGAACCTGTGGGCGCGATCAATCGTGTGCCGAAGGGCAATGACATTCGCTCCAACCTCGCGGTCGGTGGTACCGCTCATCCCGTCGATTTGAGTGAAGCCGATCTGGCGATCTGTCATGCCATTGGCCCAACCCTGAAAGAGCGCGGACTTTTATTCGTCGGCATCGACGTGATCGCTGGACGTTTGACCGAGATCAACGTCACCTCTCCAACCGGTGCCTTGGCGCTCAAGGCTTTCTCCGGGGTTAATGCCGTTTCGCTGATGTGGGATGCTATCGAGCGTAAACTGAACTAGAGATTACGTTATGGTAATGAAGTTGTGCACAACCTTTCAAGGTTGAAAATCACAATCTAGCGCTTGAAATTTTCTTTTGTTCGTTTTTTGTTCGTTTTGTGTTCTAATTTCTAGTTGGCGTGTGGATAGTTCGGAAGCGAAACGATGGTTGCTCGATTGGTAACATGGGCCTTTGATGGGGCCGAGGCACGCAGGGTAGATGTTCAAGTACAAATAACCGACGCCGGAGCGAACCCTTATTTCTCCATTGTCGGCTTGGCAGACAAGGCCGTTGCCGAAAGTCGGGAGCGCGTCCGCTCTGCGTTTGCGGCCATTGGCTTATCCGTCCCTGCAAAACGCGTCTTGGTCAATTTAGCGCCAGCGGACTTGCCCAAAGAAGGCTCTCACTATGACGCGCCCATCGCTGTGGCGCTTTTGACAGCCATGGGTGTCCTGCCGTCCGACGCGTTAGACGGCCTCGCCGTCCTTGGTGAGTTAGGGCTAGATGGTGATTGGCAGCCCATTGTTGGGGCTTTGCCTGCGGCCATGGCTTCTCATGGTGAGGATTTGACCTTGGTTTGCCCGGCCGCGTCCGCCTCGGAGGCTGCTTGGTCCGGCGGGCGGGTCATTGGGGTGTCCAGCTTGATGGGCTTTATCAATCATGTCCGTGGGGCGCGCCCCCTCGAACTGGCCCAACCCGGGGCTCTGCTCGAAGCGCCGCCAGTGGCAGACTTGAAAGATGTGCGGGGACAAGAGCAAGCCAAGCGCGCCCTTGAGATCACAGCGGCTGGTGGGCATAATCTGTTGTTTGTTGGCCCACCAGGGGCTGGCAAATCCATGCTGGCACAACGTCTTCCGGGCCTATTGCCGCCCTTGAGTGCGCGAGAACTGCTCGAAGTGTCGATGGTCCACTCCGTAGCTGGGATGCTTGAACGCGGTTCATTGACGCGCACGCGGCCTTTCCGCGCGCCGCATCACTCTGCCAGTATGGCCGCTTTGACGGGCGGCGGTATTCGGGCGAAGCCGGGAGAAGTGTCGTTAGCCCATCACGGCGTTTTGTTTCTGGATGAATTGCCAGAATTCTCCGCCCAAGCACTCGATGCGCTTCGCCAACCCTTAGAGACCGGCGAAGTGGTGGTGGCGCGCGCCAACCGGCATGTGACGTATCCGGCTCGGTTTCAGCTGATTGCCGCGATGAACCCATGCCGCTGTGGGGCGGCTGCCGGGCGGACATGCGGGAAAGCGCCGCGCTGTATGGTGTCGTATCAGTCGCGCATTTCTGGGCCATTCCTCGACCGCATAGACCTGCAAATTGACATTCCCGCCGTGACCGCTGCGGACCTCGCCCTTCCCGCCAGCACAGAAGGCACACAAGAAGCCGCCGCCCGAGTAGCCTTGGCCCGTGCTGCCCAAGCAGAGCGCTACCAGAACGATGGGTTAGTGATTGCCACCAATGCCATTGCCAGCGGAGCCGTATTGGACCGCGTCGCGGCTCCCGACGGGCCTGGGCGAGACTTATTGGGAAAGGCAGCAGATGCGCTACGTTTATCTGCGCGGGCCTATCATCGCACGCTGAAAGTCGCACGTACGATTGCAGACCTTGATGGGGCGGACGGGGTAAAGCGTATTCATATTGCCGAGGCTTTGGCTTATCGGCGGGTGGAGCCTAATCCGGCGCAAGCCATCTCGACACCCAGCTTCCAAAGGCCTTAGCGTTTACCCATTGGCACTTTATCCGCCGTTGTCGCCCCTTTGGAGAACAAAGGTGTTGGCGCTTCGGTCTTGGATTTCTCCGCCTTGGGTTTGCGGACTTCCTTGTTACTTTTCTTTTGTC
>JBEIEG010000242.1:0-4301 GCA_040383035.1 Hyphomonadaceae bacterium
CACAAATAGCGTTCGAGTGATTCGTCCGTACAGCTCAGCGGCGCATAGGGGCTGCCAAAGCGTTGCTCAAACCACAGATGCACACGGGCTTGATTGCGGACCTCAACCAAGGGCTTCAATGACTCCGGCAACAGATTGTCGACCGCTTTGATAATCCGGTCTTCAGCGTCCCAAGAAGTATCGGGATCGAAATAGCAAATGTCGTAATCCTTGATGCCATAATCGGCTGGCCTGCCGGTCAACGCATTCCAAACGGTGCCATAGATGGAGCCCGCGACAAGGCGCCAATCTGGCAAGTTGGCATCACGAACCAGCCTAAGGACCTCCATCACTTTCGGGCTGGCCTGCACCATGTCGATCAATCTGGTCTCAAGATCTTCGCTCATTTCTGGACTGGCCAAGCGTGGTTCAGGGGGCCGTGGCCTTTGCCAAAGCCGGGTGCCCGTTTGATGGCTTCGACCAGATAGGCACGCGCGCGCTCAACCGCTTCTTCCAATTCGACGCCTTGAGCGAGGAGGGCTGCAGTGGCGCTGGCTAAGGTACAACCTGTGCCATGGGTGGAAGTAGTATCGATGCGCTCAGCCTCAAAGAAAACCTCGCCTTTGTGCGTCGCCAGCACATCGGTGAAGCGTGCGCCCGGAATATGGCCGCCTTTGACCAAAACAGCGCTTGCACCGAGTCGCAACAGGCGCTCTGCCGCCCGGCGCTGACCATTGATGCCGTCGACAGCAACCTCTGCCAGTCGTTCGGCCTCTGGCGCATTGGGGGTCAATAGACCCGCCAAGGGGATCATCAGGCTTTTGACGGCGGCAACGGCCTTGTCTTCCAACAAAGGATGTCCGCCTTTGGCTACCATGACGGGATCTATCACACGGGGTACCGACTTGGTGTAAGCTTCTAGGGCTTCGGCGATAGTTTCCACGGTTTCAATGCTGCCCAACATGCCGGTTTTGACTGCATCGACGCCTAGATCACTTGTCACGCAAGAGATTTGATCGCGAATGACTTTGAGGGGGATGGGATGAACATCAAAAACGCCAAGCGTATTCTGCACGGTGATGGCGGTTACAGCCGTCATGGCAAAACCACCCAGTGCGGTAACCGCCTTGATATCAGCCTGAATGCCAGCACCGCCACCGCTGTCGCTGCCAGCCACGATCAGGACGCGGCCTTTGGGTTCGCTCGTCATGAAATTGCCTCTCACTAGGTTGATTGGAAGAATGAATAGGCCAAGCCCATGCGCTTAAAAGTCTAGCAAAGCTGTTTGCACGGTCAGGGCCTGGCGCGTCTCAGCCACATCATGAACGCGCAAGATTTGCGCACCATATTGGGCGGCAAAAAGACCTGCCGCCACAGAGCCGCCCAAACGATCACCCACCTCTGCCTCTTGGTCGAGGGCGGCAATGAACCGCTTGCGAGAGGCCCCGATAAGGACCGGACGACCCAGAGCTACGAAACGTGGCAAATCGCGCAACAGAGTTAGATTGTGCTCCAGCGTTTTGCCAAATCCAATCCCGGGATCAACGATGATGTTGGAAAGCTTCACACCAGCTTGGATTGCTTGGCCAATGCGTCCTACCAAGAAGTTCAAAACTTCGCCGGTCACATCGCGATACTGGGGTGCTTGTTGCATGGTTTTTGGATCGCCTTGGGCGTGCATCAGCACAACAGGCACGTCGAGGGCCACGGCTGTCGCCATAGAATCTGAGGCAAAGGTCAGCGCCGAGACATCGTTCCAGCAATTGGCACCTGCTGCAACTGCTGCGCGTGCAACCTCAGGCTTGCGGGTGTCAATGGATATGGCAATCGAGCTCTCGCGGCGGATTGCTTCAATGATCGGTAAAACGCGTGCCAACTCCTCTTGCATATCGACTGGATCAGCACCCGGGCGGGTACTTTCCCCGCCAATATCGAGAATATCTGCGCCTTGCGCGATCAGCCTGCGCGCCTGCTCTAGAGCTGCTTCAGGGCGGACAAACTGGCCGCCGTCGGAAAAGCTATCGGGTGTGGCATTGATAACGCCCATCACTAGCGGTCGGCTTAGGTGGGCGAGAGCTTTGGAGAATGAATTCATGCTGCGCAAACTAGGCAAGTTTTCCGCCCAAGGACAGGGTTTGGTGTGCGAAAGGCCTTTCCTTCACAGCTCGGTGAGGTCAAACTAGATCCATGACCCAACACGCGACTCCCCCCGCACCGCGCGCTTATGGCGCTTTGAATTGGATTGGCCTGCAAACGCTTTACCAGCGCGAAGTGCGCCGATTCTGGAAAGTGGCGGTCCAAACGATCTTTGGCCCGGTTGTCTCAACTTGGCTGTTGATGGTGGTGTTTGTCATGGCCTTTGGGGCCGACAAGCGGATGATGAGTGGGATCCCGTTCGCGGACTTCTTGGCTCCTGGCTTGATCATGTTGTCGATCATTCAAAATGCGTTTGCCAATTCCTCGTCGTCTTTGATCGTTGCAAAAGTCCAAGGCACAACAGTGGATTTTCTGATGCCGCCCTTGTCGGCGGGCGAACTCACCGCCGGATTTATCGCTGGCGCGACAACGCGCGGCCTGTTGGTAGCCCTGGCGATGGCCGTGTCGATCACGATCTTTGCCAATGTGATCCCGAAGCATATCGGCTGGACGCTTTATTTCGGGTTGACCGGGGCGATCATGTTTGGCGCCTTTGGCGTCTTGGGCGGGATATGGGCGGACAAATTTGATAACTTGGCCTTTGTCACCAGCTTCTTGATCACGCCACTGACTTTCTTGTCGGGTACATTTTATTCTATCAAAGTGCTCCCCGAACCCTTCCATACGCTGTCGCTTTGGAACCCGGTTTTCCATCTGATTGATGGCTTCCGTTACGGCTTTACCGGGCATGCCGATGCCGATGTGATGACGAGCGCTGTGTCGACTGGTGTGATCAGCCTCGTGCTGGTTTTTGCCTGTTGGCGGGTGTTCAAGACGGGGTGGCGCATGCGCGCATAAGGCTGTAAAAGGACCCTGTCCGACTTGGCTTCGAACGAGGGACCTAGCAGACGCTGGGCCCTTTTTCGTTTGGTCTTATCGGTCGAAACCCCTGATTTGGAGAGTAATCCGTGAGCGCTGCCCCGTTAATGCCCGTCTATTCCCCCGCTCCAGCCGATTTCGTGCAAGGGCGAGGCGTTGAAGTCTTTACGGCTGAGGGTAAGCGCTATCTCGACTTCATTGCTGGGATTGCCACCAACAGTCTGGGTCATTGTCATCCAAAGCTGGTCGCAGCCTTGACCGAGCAGGCCAATAAAATCTGGCACATGTCCAACATGTACCAAACAGAACTTCAGCGCTCGCTGGCGCAAAAATACACCGATGCAACGTTTGCTGACGTCGTGTTTTTCGCCAATTCTGGGACTGAGGCGATTGAAGCCTGCTTGAAGCTGACCCGCAAATATCATTCAGCCAAAGGCAATCCTGAGCGGATTGAGATTTTGGGCTTTGAGGGGGCTTTCCATGGCCGCTCCTATGGAGCCATCAATGCGGCGGCTAACCCAAATTATTTGGCAGGCTTTGGCCCGCCGTTGCCGGGCTATCGCCAATTGCCGTTCGGTGATCACGAAGCTTTAAAGGCGGCCATTGGCCCCACAACGGCTGGCATCATCCTCGAGCCTGTGCAGGGCGAAGGTGGCGTGCGCGCCGTGCCAAACGAATGTTTGCAGGGCCTGCGTGCCTTGTGCGACGAACATGACATCTTGCTGATTTTTGACGAAGTGCAATCGGGCGCTGGGCGGACTGGCAAGCTGTTTGCCCATGAATGGGCTGGCATTACTCCAGATGTGATGGCGGTTGCAAAAGGCATGGGTGGCGGCTTCCCCATGGGGGCATGCCTAGCCACAGCAGAAGCAGCAAGCGGCATGGTTCGCGGCGTTCATGGATCAACCTTTGGCGGCAACCCGCTGGCGATGGCAGTTGGGCATGCAACCTTTGACGAGATTAGCCAACCTGAATTCCTTGAGCATGTGCGCGATATCTCCAATCATCTGCACCAGTCCTTGGCTGGCCTGAAGGACCGCTACCCAGACCTCGTGGTCGATGTACGCGGCAAAGGCTTGTTGGCCGGATTGAAGTTGACAATTGACCCCCTGAAAGTGCGTCAGCTGTGCTTTGAGCGCGGTATGTTGGTTGGTACTGCCGGCCAAAATGTGTTGCGGATGGCCCCACCTCTGATCGTGTCGCCAGACGATGTTTCTGAAGCCATCTCGATCTTGGACGCGGCCTTAGCTGCAGCCCAAGCAGAGGTCAAAGCAGCCGCCTAAGTCGGCCTGACTGGACGTTTCACC
>JBEIEG010000243.1:0-4250 GCA_040383035.1 Hyphomonadaceae bacterium
GTACCGGGTCCGAATCGCTCTGGCCTTAAAGGGGGTGGCAAGTGAAAGCCACGCTGTCTCCTTGATAGCCACTGATCACCTGTCTGAAGCTTACCAAGCCCTAAACCCGGAAGGCCGGGTTCCAGCGATTGTGACCAAGCAAGGCGTTTTGACCCAATCCTTCGCCATTATGGACTGGCTGGAAGACACTATCCCACAGCCGAGCCTCTATCCGAAGGATCCTTGGCAACGCGCTTTGTGCCGTGCTTTTGCCCATGCCATTGCGAGCGATATCTTCCCGGTCCAGAACCTTGGTGTGCGGCGCAAGCTGACAGCCGACTTTGGTGCCGACGAAGCCCGCACAATCCAATGGTGTGCGGAATGGATCGCCAAGGGCTTTGTCGCCTTAGAAGCAGAGACCGCCAAGCGCGGCTGGGATGAAGAACAGGGCTATTTGTTCGGCCCAACGCCCACTTTAGCTGATATTTGCTTGGTACCGCAGATGAATAATGCCCGCCGCTATGGCGTGGACCTTGCGCCCTTCCCGCTTTTAGTTGCGGCAGACGCAAAAGCACGCGCACACCCAGCCTTTGTTACTACCGCGCCTGAGACACAGGCGGGATAGGTGAGAGCGACGAAAAATGTGGTTCTAAGACTTAAACCGTGCTAACGTAGCGTTATGGATGCAGATGATCTACTCACACAAGAGCTTAACGCCCTAATTTCTAAACGAGTGGGGGAACTAAGCTGGACGCCAGTTGGGCTGATAGCGCACTCTGAGCTTGACTCCTCTAATGAGGAGGCTTTGTTTGTGACGCTCCTTTTGCCGCCAGCAAAAGCGTTCTTGAATGGCCAAGAATATCGCGACGCCCTCGCAACGGTTTCTTCCCTTGTCGCAGAATTGAATGACAGTCGTCCCGTGTATCTGCGATTGGCTGGCGAAGCGGATGAAGCGGCTTAGGGATGTCGCGCGAGCTTGTTCAAGTTGCTCGCCAGTTGATCCTTCTTGGCGACTCTCAGCTAGCAAAAACGTCCAGAAACAAATCAATTAGCGCCGCCTATTACGCGGTCTTTTCTGCTACTTGCGAACTGGTTGCGGATGCCTTTGCCAACCAAGAAAGTGGCGGCTTATGGGCACATGAAAATTTTATCCGCGCTTACCGAGCACTGGATCATCGAACAGTTAAAGCGGTAGCTCATTTAATCGGGGGAAGCCTAGAAGAGATAGCTAAAGGCGAAAAGAACCCAAAAATCAAAGAGCATAATGACGTTTTGGCGAAATTTGGACTTCCCCCTGAACGGAGTGGAGGGCACAAAATCATATGGTCAATCAATTTTATTGCTCTGCAACAGGCCAGAGTTTCAGCCGATTACAATCCGCGATTTCAGGCTTCGGTTCAAGAAGCCAATTCGCGGGTTATTCAAGCCGAAGAGGCCCTAGACGCCTTATCGAGCTTAGGCGAGCAAGGTCGCGCCCAATTAGCCTTTGAACTGGTTTTTCCGACCCGCCGGGAGAGCAAATCGTGACATCACCAGTGCTCAATCTTGAAACCTACCTTCCTTATCGGCTCAGCGTGGCGTCCAACAAGGTCAGCGCGCTGATCTCGAAAGCCTATGAGGCGCGCTTCGGGTTGACGATCCCGCAATGGCGCTTGCTCGCGATCCTTTCTGAAGGCCAACCCCTGTCGCAGCAAACCTTGGTCAGCCGCACAGCAATGGATAAAGTAACCGTCAGCCGTGCCGCACAAGCCCTAATCACGCGCGGTCTTGTCCAGTCCAAGCCCAGCGACAAAGACCGCCGGGCCGTGGAATTGAGCCTAACTGCCGCCGGCGTCTCCGTCGTCCAAGATGTGGCCCCAGTCGCGCTCGCCTTTGAGAAATCCTTGATCGAGGCCATTGGCGGGCCGGCAGCCGAACGCCTCGATATGATGCTGCGCAAGCTGGAAGAACAGGCCGAAAAACTGGCAAAATAAGCGCGCGCCCATCTTGGCAATTAGTAACAAATGAAACTATAATGGGGTCTTTCTGAGTTGGAGCACCCTATGGCGGATTTGTTTGAAAACCCACTTGGCACCGATGGCTTTGAGTTTGTTGAATTCACCAGTCCTGACCCGGATGCCTTGGCCACCTACTTCCGCCAATTGGGCTTTACGGCGGTATCGCAGCACCGTTCCAAGAATGTGGTCCGCTTTAAGCAAGGCGATATCAACTTCATCCTCAATATGGAACCTGTGGGCCAAGCGGCAGAGTTTCGTGAACAGCGTGGGCCATCTGCCAATGCGATGGCGTTTCGGGTCAAAGACGCCGCACATGCCTTTCGCGAGGCGATCGCGCGCGGCGCAGAAGCCGTCGACAGCCCTATCGGACCGATGGAACTAGACATCCCAGCTATCAAGGGCATCGGCGGAGCTTTCATCTATCTGGTCGATCGCTATGGGGCACAAAGCATTTACGATGTGGACTTTAAACCCATTCCCGGTGCTGCCGAAGAAGAAGCAATCAATTCGACAGGCCTGACCTATCTCGACCACCTGACCCACAACGTCTTCCGGGGCAAAATGGATGTGTGGGCAGACTATTATGAGCGCATCTTCAACTTCCGCGAGATTCGCTATTTTGACATTGAGGGCAAAGTCTCCGGCCTTTTCTCCAAGGCGATGACCAGCCCTTGCGGCAAAATCCGTATCCCTTTGAATGAGAGTAAGGGCGAAGCAGGCAAAACGGACCAGATCGAAGAATTCCTGCAGCGCTATAAGGGCGAAGGCATCCAGCACATTGCCATGGGGTCGAGCGACTTGTTGACGACGGTCGATCAATTGCGTGCCCGGGGGGTGGAGCTGCAAGACACCATCGACACCTATTTCGACTTGATCGACACGCGCCTACCCGGCCATGGCCACGATGTCGAAGCCCTGCGCCAACGCCGAATTTTGATCGATGGTGCGCCTAGTGAAGGCCAAGGTCTGTTGTTGCAAATCTTCGGCAAGGATGCCGTTGGGCCTATCTTTTTTGAATTTATCCAGCGAAAAGGAAACGAGGGCTTTGGCGAAGGCAATTTCAAAGCCCTGTTTGAAAGCATCGAATTGGACCAAATTCGGCGCGGCGTGTTGCAAGGCTAAGGCCACAGAGGAGCGGTTAGGAATGGGAAAATTAGGGGCGTTCTGCGGTATCGCTGTTCTGAGTTTGGCACTGGGTGCGTGCACCATGACCACCCAGATTGGAGACAGGCCGGAAAAGACCCGCACCTTCCTCGCTACTCCGCCTGCCCCTATTCCCGCTTGGTCGATAGCGATTCATGGCGGGGCTGGCGTGATTGAACGCAAAGACCTGACGCCCGAACAAGACAAAGCGTATCGTGCTGCCTTGGCAGAAGCGATCGAGATTGGGGCCAGCATCTTGCGCAAGGGTGGCGATGGCATCGACGCGGTAGAAGCCACTGCCCAATATCTAGAAGACAATCCCTTGTTCAACGCCGGCCGCGGTGCCGCCATTGATGCATCTGGCAAGGCGACGTTAGATGCAGCCATCATGGTGGGGCCGGGCCTGAAGGCTGGTGCCGTTGCTGGTATGCTGACAACGAGGCACCCGATCAGTGCTGCGCGTGCTGTGATGGAAAAGACCCCGCACGTCTTTCTGATTGGCGATGGCGCAGATCAATTCGCGCGCGATCAAGGTCTTGAGCAAGTGCCAAACACTTTTTTCCTGACGGCGCGGCGCTGGCAAATTCTGGAAGAAGTCCTGACCGAACAGAAAATGCCAATCCCGCCCAAGCCACCAGGCTTAAATAATGACGGACCTGTCCGCTCTGGTCCGAATGCCGCCAAGTCAGGCGAAGCGCGTTTTGGCACGATTGGGATTGTTGTGCGCGATACCAAGGGCGTCCTCGTGGCTGGAACCTCAACTGGCGGCCTGACGGGCAAGAAATGGGGTCGGGTCGGCGATGTGCCGGTGATTGGGGCCGGTACCTATGCCACGCCAAGTTGCGCAGTCTCCGGCACGGGGACGGGCGAATATTTCATCCGCTTGGGTGTTGCCCGCGCGATTTGCGACAAAGCGGCTGAGCCCGGTGTAACCCTGCAGGATGCAGCCGATGCTGTCATGAAAAAGGATCTCACCGCCTTGGGTGGCGATGGCGGTGTCATTGTCGTCAATGCCCGGGGTCAAACCGTTTCCAGTATGAACACACCGGGCATGTACCGCGCACAAATGAGCGCAATTAGTCCCGCCCGTGTCGCGATCTATGCGGACGAAAATTAAGTAGCAGGAGCAAA
>JBEIEG010000244.1:0-4219 GCA_040383035.1 Hyphomonadaceae bacterium
GCCATTGGCGGGGGTGTTGAAAGCATGAGCCGCGTGCCCATGGGCTCTGACGGTGGCGCTTGGGCCTCTGACCCCTCCATCGCGATCAAGTCCTACTTCGCCCCACAAGGCATTGGTGCGGACACGATTGCGACGAAATACGGCTTCTCGCGCGATGATGTCGACGCCTATGCGGTTGAGAGCCAAAAGCGCGCGGCAACCGCCTGGAAAGAAGGCCGCTTTGCCAACTCCATCGTGCCGGTAAAAGACCAAATGGGTGCCATCATCTTGGCCCATGACGAGCACATGCGCCCAGACACCACGATGCAAAGCCTCGCGTCGCTAGACGCAAGCTTCATCGCCCAAGGCACTATGATGCCGGGATTTGATGCCATCATCCAACAGCGCTATCCAGAATTGGAAGCCATCAATCACGTGCATCATGCTGGTAACAGCTCTGGCATCGTTGACGGCGCTTCGGCTGTTTTGATCGGCAATAAGAAGATGGCCAAGGCCATTGGTATGAAGCCACGTGCCAAGATCGTTGCGATGGCCTCTATCGGCTCAGAGCCCTCGATCATGTTGACCGGCCCAGAATTTGTGGCCCGTAAGGCACTGGCAAAAGCTGGCATGAAACCAGAAGACATTGACCTTTATGAACTCAATGAAGCCTTCGCCTCGGTCGTCCTGCGCTTCATGCAGGCCCTCAACATCCCGCACGACAAAATCAACGTGTGCGGCGGGGCCATCGCCATGGGTCACCCATTGGGTGCGACCGGCGGCATGATCCTCGGCACCGTTCTCGACGAGTTGGAGCGGACTGGCAAGGAAACGGCCCTCATCACCCTGTGCGTCGGCGCAGGCATGGGCACTGCCACCATCATCCAGCGGGTTTAAGACCCACCTGACTTGTGACGCGGGCAGCATCGCTGCCCGCTTGCTGGCCTACCGCCTGCCCCCATGGCGAGGCCAAGACCCTGAATTTTGGAGATAGTCTTATGGAAAATTTCAAAACCAACCTCGATGCTGATGGCGTGTTGCACATCGCATTTGATGTTCCCGGCAAGACCATGAACACCATCACCGGTGGCGTGATGAAGGAGATGGGAGAATTGGTCGCTGAGATCAAAGGCAATGCCGCGATCAAAGGTGCTGTCCTATACTCTGGCAAGGACAATGGCTTCTGCGCTGGCGCTGACCTCGGCGAAATCGGTGGCGGCAGCATGGATGCCGACAAGAAGCTGTCCGAAGATGAGAAGCTGAAGAAGTCGTTCGAGCAGGGCTTCGGCTTAAACCGGTCGCTGCGTGCGCTGGAAACCTGCGGCAAGCCTGTTGCCTGTGCGCTGGAAGGCTTGGCACTCGGCGGCGGTCTCGAAATCGCGCTGGCTTGCCATTACCGCGTGGCGGCCGACAATCCTAAGATCCAATTCGGCTTGCCAGAAGCTAAGGTCGGCCTGCTGCCCGGTGCCGGTGGGACCCAGCGCCTGCCCCGCCTGATCGGCGTGATGAATGCCATGCCGCATCTGTTGCAAGGTGCCAGCATGAACCCACAAGAGGCCTTGAAAAAAGGCGTTGTAGGCGCAGTTGTGCCAGCGGGTGAAACCGTCGCTGCAGCTAAGGCTTGGGTGCTAGCCAATCCAACGGCCGTCGCGCCTTGGGACGTTAAAGGCTACCGCGTGAAGGACGGCCCATACTCTCCCGGCGGTGGCATGGCCTTTGTCGGCGGCAATGCGATGTTGTCGAAGACCACCTACAGCAATTATCCCGCCCAAAAGGCGATCATGAGCGCGGTGTTCGAGGGCATTCAAGTGCCAATGGATGCGGCCTTGCGCATTGAGACGCGCTACTTCTTGAAAAACATGGCAAGCCCATCTGCGAAAGCGATGGTGCGCTCGCTCTTCTTGTCGACCCAGGCCCTTGCAAAGGGTGCAAACCGTCCTCAAGGCTTTGACAAGTATGAGATCAAAAAGGTCTCCGTTCTGGGTGCCGGCATGATGGGCGCGGGCGTGGCCTATGTGCAGGCTATGGCTGGCATTCAGACCGTGCTGATCGACCAAAGCCAAGAGGCGGCTGAAAAGGGCAAGGATTATTCCAAAAAATTGCTCGATAAGGCGGTCTCTCGCGGCAAAATGACCCAAGAGAAAGCCGATGCCGTCTTGGCTCTCATCACGCCGACCACCGACTATGCACACGTCAAGCATTCGGACTTGGTCATCGAAGCCGTATTTGAGAACCGCGAAATCAAAGCCGACGTGACCCAGAAGGCTGAAGCCATGATGGGCCCCAATGCGGTCTTTGGTTCCAACACTTCGACCCTGCCGATCACAGGTTTGGCTACCGCGTCCAAGCGGCCCAAGAATTTCATTGGTGTCCACTTCTTCAGCCCTGTGGATAAAATGGGTCTGGTTGAAATCATCATGGGCAAAAAGACCACCCAGGAAACCTTGGCCAAAGCGGTCGATTACGTCTTGAAGATCAAAAAGACCCCGATCGTGGTCAATGACAGCCGCGGCTTCTACACCAGCCGTTGCTTTGGTACCTATGTGCAAGAAGGCCAAGAAATGTTGGCCGAGGGTATCAAGCCAGCCATCATTGAAAACGTCGGCCGCATGACTGGTATGCCGGTGCCGCCTTTGTCGATGGCTGATGAAGTCGCGCTCGACCTTGCCTACAAGGTCGGCCAGCAAACCAAAAAGGACCTAGGCAACAAGTGGGTGGCAACGCCCAGCCAATTGATCATCGAAGAAATGGTCGAAGGCCTTGGCCGCTTTGGTCGTAAAAATAAAAAGGGCTTCTATGACTATAAGGAAGACGGCACCAAGGCGATTTGGCCGGGCCTAACCTCGGTCGTGGCAACCAAAGTGCATGAAGCTGATCCTGCCATGGTGAAAGAATATAAGAACCGCCTTCTCTATCGTCAGGCTTTGGAAACCGCGCGTTGCTTTGAGGAAGGCGTCATCACCGACCCACGCGACGCCGACATCGGCTCCATCCTCGGCTGGGGCTTCGCGCCTTACACGGGTGGCACTGTCAGCTTCATGGACGGCATCGGCATCGCCAGTTTCGTTGCCGAAGCCGAGCGTCTGGCCAAGAAATACGGCCCCCGCTTTAAGCCAAACAAGCTCTTGAAAGACATGGCGAAAAACGGCGAAACCTTCTACGGGCGCTTTAGTGGCGAGGCTGCGAAGAAGGCAGCTTAAGCGGTTTCAACGTCTGTTTCAGACAGAAAGGGCCACCTGCCGGGTGGCCCTTTTCTTATTCATATATAACAAAAGAAGTTGTGATTGACCGGAGCCACGTTTGGTCAACTGTCAACACGCAACGCTCAGCCTGGAGGTGTGGCGCACATGCCAACGACCCAATAGCCAACCTGTTCAGCGATGAGCAGATTATCTCGATATTGGCCGAGCAAGAGCGAGATATGCCAATGGTTAGGGGTGCCGGAGGCACGGCGTTAGCAGCGCGAAGTGGTTGAAACCTTTACGACGCGAATTAGTTCGCCCTTTCATCCGCCAGTTTTGGCTTTTATATGGGTCACGCCTTGCTCATCAACCCAAATGTTGCCGCGAACAAACTCCCACATGATATTGGTCCTACGAATGCGGTACAGCACAGTTGGCACCATCACCATGTTGTATGAACCTGCCAATAAGGCCTTAAAGAATGTCTTGTCGGCCGTCATGCCAGGGTTGTTGTTTACGGGAATACACCAATTCCCCAGCACATTTCCTACCCTGAGCTTATCGATCATCAAGCAATTGGGATCGATAAAGCCACCCCGCTGCTTGAATCTTCCTTTGTTTGGACCAACTGAATCCCATACATCCACGCACAAGTGTTGATCTGTTTCCTCATCGACAAGAATGCGCTGCCCCGATGCCCAAACCTTTCCTTGGATCGCGCCCAAAAGATGACGCAAATGATATGGGAACCAAGTATTGTCATCATCCAAATATGCCAAATGACGGGCATTGGCCGCATAACTCATGATGGTACGCAGCGAACCGCCGTCGGTAGAAACATGGATCCCACCATGCCGAACTGACGTGGAGTAAGGAAGTGCCATAATTAAAATTGAAACATGAGGTGGCCTAGCAGCAAACACTGGTTCAAAGTCATCTAGGTTTCCCTCAGCAACATCTACCCCAATGACGATTTGAATCCGTTTGTCCAAATCTTGTTCATAAACAGATTGGACCGCACGCCCCAAAGTCGGACGCAGAATTGTAGGAATAATCAC
>JBEIEG010000245.1:0-4193 GCA_040383035.1 Hyphomonadaceae bacterium
CCCCGCCCGCACAGCCCGCACGTCCTTCGCCACCATTTCCTCACCACACGCCGCACAGGCAACATAAGGCGTGAGCACATGGCCACAGGTTTGGTGGCGATGGCGGATTTGGGTTTCGGGCTGGCCGTCGACGGCTGTTCGGCCCCATTCGCCCAGCATCAGCATCACGCCATTGAGCGCTTTGCCCTTCGCGGACAAAACATAATCATAGCGGACGGGTCGCTCTTGATAGGGCCGTTGCACCAAAATGCCAGCTTGGACCAAATGCGCCAGTCGGTCGCGCAAAATCGTGCGTGAGATGCCGAGATTGGCTTGAAAACCTTCAAACCGATGGACGCCAAAGAAGCAGTCGCGCAGGATCATAAAGGTCCAGCGGTCGCCCAATATGCTCAAGGCCCGGGCGATGGGACAATCGGCTTGATCAAGCTCGCTCCAACGCATGTGCAAATTCTCTCTCGGTTTCCGTTGCGGAGGCGATTGACGCCAGAAGCGCGCACCCGTTAAGTGAGTTTATTTTATAAACTGACTATAGTCGTGAGACCGGGGAAAAGGCAAGCATGACCCAAGAGCGCGCGAAAGTTTGTCTGGTTGTCGGTGCTGGCGATGGCCTTGGCGGAGCCATTGCGCGCGCCTTTGCCGCCCAAGGCATGATTGTGTGCATGACAAGGCGTCCCCGAAACCTCGATAGCCTAGAGGCCTTGGCCCAATCCATCCGCGATCAAGGAGGACAGGCCCACGCCTTTGGGATTGATGCCCGCGAGGAAGAACCGATGGTGGCACTGATCAACAAGATCGAGGACGAGATTGGTGATCTTGAGGTGGTGGCCTTCAACATCGGGGCCAATGTGCGCTTCTCCATCACCGATACCACCTCACGCGTGTATCAAAAGGTTTGGGAGATGGCGGCCTTCGCAGGCTTTGTCGCCGGGCGCGAGGCTGCCCGCGTGATGACCCCGCGCGGTCGGGGCACGATTATTTTCACTGGCGCGACGGCAAGCCTTAGAGGTCGAGAAGGCTTTTCCGCCTTTGCCGGGGCCAAGCACGCGCTGCGGGCGCTGGCGCAAAGCATGGCGCGCGAACTCGGGCCAAAAGGCCTGCATGTCGCCCATGTGATCCTAGATGGCATGGTAGAAGGCACCTTTATCAAAGGCCTTCTGCCCGATTATGAGGCCCGCTTGGCCAAAGGTGACATCATTCAAGTCGATGAAGCCGCGAAGAATTGGGTCTGGCTGTGGAGCCAAAACAAATGCGCCTGGACCCATGAATTGGATCTGCGGCCCGGAAGCGAAACCTGGTGAGGAAGAAATGAAACAGCTTGAATTTATTTTCGATTTTGCGAGCCCAAACGCCTATCTGGCCTATCATGCCTTGGGGCCAATCCTCGAAGCTACTGGGGCAGAGCTTGTCATCACGCCGTGCCTGCTGGGCGGTATTTTCAAAGCCACCAGCAACCAAGCCCCCATGGTGGCGTTTGGCGGCATTAAGGGCAAGATGGATTATGAGATGCTGGAGATGCGCCGCTTCATCGCCCGTCACAAGCTGAATGCCTTCAAAATGAACCCGCATTTTCCGCTCAATTCCATCCACGCGATCCGCGGTCTGGTGGCTGCGCAAGCTGCGGGGGTTAGCAAGACCTATCTCGAAGCCGTACTCAAGGGCTTCTGGGAAGATGGCTTGAAGATGGATGATATGAATGTGATCGCAGAAGTCCTTGTCAAAGCCGGTCTCGACGGCCCTGCCCTGATGGCCGCCACCGCGGAACCCGACATCAAGGCAACGCTAGTTGCCAATACCGAAGCAGCTGTTGCCCGTGGCGTTTTTGGCATCCCCAGCTTTTTCGTGGCCGGTGAGCTATATTTTGGAAAAGACCGTTTGGGCCAAGTGCAAGAGGCCTTAGCCGCATGAGCGAAGATCAAGCCCCCACCCGCTTTGATGCGCTTTTAGGCCAAATGGTCGAAACGGACGGGCACTATCGCGTTGCCGTCGGGCCGGACTGGATGCAAGGCCGCACGCTTTATGGCGGGATTTCAGCAGCCCTGTGCCTACGCGCGGTCCGCATGGCCTATCCAGACCTACCTGCCCTGCGCTCTGCCTTGATCGCCTTTGCAGGGCCCAGCGCGGGTGACGTTTCCATCCGGCCAAACATGCTACGGCAGGGCAAGTCTGCCGCCTTTGTGACCGCTGATTTGACAAGCGAAGCAGGCTTTGGCGTGCACGCAACCTTCTGTTTTGGGGCTAGTCGTGTATCGGCAAAGCGGCAGGTACTGTTGGACATGCCAATCCTACCGACCCCTGAAGAGGTCTTTCGGCCCTTCTCGAAGGATCGGCCCCGCCCACTCTTTACTGACCATTTCGACATGCGCGTCGCTAAAGGGGCTTTGCCCGTCTCTGGCGCGACGGAAGCAGACTTGTATTGGTGGCTGAAAGCGCTTGATAGCCATGAGGATTATACCGAGGCCACGCTTCTGGCCTTGGCTGACGCCCCGCCACCAGCGGCCCTCAGCCTGTTTGACAGCTTCACGCCGCTCAGCACTATGACTTGGATGGTGGATTTCCTCTCCGACGACACATCCAGCCCAGACGGTTGGTATGCCGCGAATCTAAAAAGTGAGGCGATTGGGGACGGTTATTCGGCCCAAAATTCTTATCTTTGGGCCTCTGACGGCAAACCCCTCTTGGCCTGCCGCCAGACGATTGCGCTGTTCGGTTGACCCCGTTCAGGAGGCGTCGCGTGAGAGAATGATCAGATCATCGCTTTGCGCCGCGAGGTGATCGTCGACCCGTTCTTTGGGCGGCGCGATAAAGGACTCCACCTCCCCAGTTCTCCGACAGGGGCCGGTATAGCCTTCCGAGGTGATAAAGGGTCTGGGCTTATCTAAGGAACTGGTTAGGCGCGCCATCAGGGCTGCGCTGGAAAACGGCTTGGCGACAATTTCTGTCACACCCGCCTCGCGCGCCTCATAAACAAAGGTCAAGTCGCTGCGATGGGAGAGGAGAATGATCACCGCTGCGCGGTTGACCCCTAATTTACCGGAGCGAATGAAGCGCGTGACCGAGATCGCATCCAAATTAGGGATACTTGAGTCTAGTAAAATCACGTCAAAACTACTCGTTCGATTAGCGTCGATAAAGTTCTTTGAATCAGAAACTTCTGTGATTTTGCTAAATTGGTGATATAATAGAATGGACCGGACAGCTGAACGGAATTGCGGGTTAAACTCAGCCAGTAGGATCGAGACGGCTCTGTTTTGAGAGGATTGGCGCATCGCCACCTTGCCTTATTTTTTGGTGTGGAGAGAGCACGCACAAGGACTTTACCCATTGGTAGTACCAATGGGTTACCTATTACCTAACAGCTTTGCAAATAGCGGTAGTTTGACTGAATAAGCCTAAAGAACCGGTGGTACCCACTTCTCTTTCATTGTTACCAGCTCTTCCGCAACGGTAGGGTGAACCGCGCATGTGGCGTCAAATTGGGCTTTGGTCAGGCCGTGCTTCACCGCAATGCCGACGGCTTGG
Organism: Hyphomonadaceae bacterium; assembly: GCA_040383035.1. Taxonomy (GTDB): domain Bacteria; phylum Pseudomonadota; class Alphaproteobacteria; order Caulobacterales; family Aquidulcibacteraceae; genus Aquidulcibacter. The sequence goes on from JBEIEG010000245.1 coordinate 3,520, forward strand.
ATGATCTCGGCGGCATCTGGTCCCACGATATGACAGCCAATCACCACATTATCGGCAGGCCGCACGATCAGTTTCATCAGCATCCGCGTCTCGTCATTGGGCATGACATAGCGCATGGGCCGGAATGTTGTCTTATAGATATCGACCGGGCCATATTTCGCCCGCGCATCGGCTTCAGACAGGCCAACTGTGCCTGTTGGTGGTTGCGAGAAGACAGCCGTCGCAATCGTATCATGGTCAAACGACATGGGTGTGCCGCCAAACACGGTCGCGGCAAAGCACGCCCCTTCCCGGATCGCGACTGGCGTCAAATTCATTCGATTGGTCACATCGCCAACCGCATAGATGGAGGGCACGCTGGTTTGGGAATAGTCATCAACCTTGATCGCGCCATTGGCCTGACGCTCTACACCCGCAGCCTCACAACCAAGGCCATCGCTATAGGGGTCGCGGCCCACGGCCAGCATCAGGGCGTTTGCGTGCACGCTTTGGCCATTGGCCAGATGGGCGGTAAGGCCCGCTTCGCTCTTATCAACGCTGGTCAACACGGTATGCGTCACCACCCGAATACCCTTGCGCTTCAGCTCGCCATGCACATGCAAGCGCACATCATCGTCAAAGCCGCGCAGCACGGTATCGCCCCGGTAGAGCAAGGTCACATCGACGCCTAAGCC
>JBEIEG010000246.1:0-4168 GCA_040383035.1 Hyphomonadaceae bacterium
AAGCCTAATGCCGCCGAGATTGAGGTTGCCGCATGGGCCGCGCCAAACGGGTCATAGTCACTCTCGGTCCGTTTGGTGAAGCCAGACAGGCCGCCGCCCTGGCGTAGTGTGCGGATTCGATCGCGCCGCCCCGTCAGAATCTTGTGCGGATAGGCTTGATGGCCAACATCCCAAATCAAAATATCCTGTGGCGTATCCAACACATGATGCAGAGCGACGGTAAGCTCCACAACGCCTAAGCCGGCCCCCAAATGTCCGCCGGTAACCGATACGGCGTCGATGGTTTCAAGACGCAGATCATCGGCTACTTCGCGCAATTCACCAATATTGAGACCTTTGAGGTCTTTGGGGGATTTGATTTTGTCGAGAGCAGGCGTGAGAGGTGGCATCTGTTTCTATTCTTTTATGTTTAAACAGAGCGATCTAGCTCTATTCTATTCGGGACTGACAGGCCTATGCCCGACGTTGTGTAATCGTGTCGATGATTTGGTTCAGATATTGAGCCCGTGCGCCAAACATGGATAGGTGCGCACGCGCTTGGTCTGCCAACAAAATAACTCGCTGTTTGGCACCATCAAGGCCTAAAAGGCTCACAAATGTGGCTTTTCCTTTGTCCGCATCCTTACCTACAGCCTTTCCCACTTCTTCAGTGCTGCCTTCGGCATCCAAAATGTCATCCGTGATCTGGAACGCTAGCCCCAAATCATGCGCATACGCCGACAAGGCATGCTTGGCTTCATCGCTGGCGCGGCCCATCAGCGCACCCACTTCAACAGCATAAGTGATCAGCATTCCGGTCTTGAGGCGCTGCATCCGGGTTACGGCTGCAATATCATCGCCCAATTCTTCGGCGATCATATCCATCATTTGCCCGCCAACCATGCCACGCGCACCCGAGGCTTCAGCCAAACGACCAACCAAGGCAATCCGAATATTGGGATCGGCGTGGGTTTGGGGGTCCGCCAAGATTTCAAATGCGATTGTCAAAAGCGCATCGCCAGCCAACACGGCCGTCGCTTCGTCATACGCAATGTGGACCGTGGGCCGGCCACGACGCAAATCGTCGTCGTCCATGCACGGTAAGTCATCATGGATGAGGGAATAGGTATGGATGCACTCAAGCGCCGCTGCGACGCGTAACAAGCACCGTTCATCGACGCCAAAAAGCCGGCCGGTTTCCAGCACAAGGAACGGCCGCAAACGCTTACCGCCTCCTAATGCGGCATAGCGCATCGCGCTCATCAGTCTGGCTTCAGGGCCCTGCACGCGCGGAATCAGCGTGTCGAGGGCGACTGTGATCCGGTCGGCAGTTTCTTCAAGTCGCTTTTCAAGATCGACCGATAGGTCCATGTCCTCAGACCCTATCCAATTCGCGCAGTTTCAAGGCTAACGCCTTGTGGGCTCTCAACAATCTGATCAACGCGCATCTGCGCGCGCTTCAATCGATCCTCGCAGTGAGCCTTGAGAAGTGCCCCACGTTCGTAGAGGCTAATGGAGTCTTCCAAGCTTGCCTGACCAGACTCTAACTTGGCGACCAATGCCTCAAGTTCCTCCAAGGCAGACTCGAAACTTAACTCTGCAAGTGCTGCCTGTATGGTTTCTGGTTCAACCGACATTACGACATCCCTCTAACGTTTTCTTCCTAGACTGTGCAGCGTCCGTGGGCAACGAGGCAAGAGGATTAAATGCGGCAAGCCAGCTTGTGAAAGCCGTGTCGCATCAATTCGGCTTAGGCCGATAAACCCGGTGGGACCAATGCGAATCGCGCCCGTCATAAACACACACCCAGCCATTGGCCAACAAATGGGGGCGCATCATGCGGTTAAACCATCCGTGCGCCAACAACCCGACACTGCCGGACCGTTGCGCCTCCAGGATCAGCCACTCGGCAGCCTTTTTGGCTCGAATTTCAGCGTCTTCCCGGCTCTCTTGGCCACGATGGTTACCAAAAAACCAAGTAATACGAGAAACGACGCCCCAGAAGCGTGGACGGAACAAGATAAAGTCTGGCAGATCTGGCGGCGGCAGCGGCGCTTCCACAAAGAGCGGATCGACAATTAAATCGCGCCCAGGGGCCGCCAGCTCAGCGGTTTCCAACGCACGACGGAGGGTGGACGACACAACAGTCTTGCACGCCTGCAAGGCCTGAATCAGTCCATTGGGAACCACTTGGTTTGCGGCAAGGCCACCGGCATCATATTGGGCCCACCAATCAAGATATTGCGTCGCGTTGATCCAAATATGCCGATTCAAAGCTGGTTTGCCGTGACGCGCAATGACGATCATTGGCGTATCACTTGAGGTAATAGGCGGCGCTGGCCGTGGCGTGACACGGGGATCAGACTGTGACCCTAGTTCATCTAATTTAGTTTCAAACACCCGCTGTTACGCCCCCAGAGCGTGATTTGTAGTTTTGTAATGTCTGTACATGTGCCAAGACACATGCTGCCAATGCTTGCAAGTGGTAGCCGCCCTCAAGCGTCGATACAAGTTTTCCCTGCGAGACGTCCAGTAATCGTTCAGTGATCCAACGATAATCATCAACTTCGAGGTTGAGGCCCGCCAAGGGATCCAACCGATGGCCATCAAAACCGGCGGACACAATCACAACTTCAGGCTTAAAGGCGAGCAAAGCAGGCAGGATTTTACTTCTAACTTCTGCCCGCCAGGCAGGGCCCGTTGTTGCCGCCGGAACGGGCACATTCACCAAATTGCCAGCTGCGATTTCCTCCGCCAGACCAGAGCCTGGATAAATGCCGCCCTGATGGATTGAGGCATAGAAGAAATCAGCATCACGCTCGGCCAGCTCTTGGCTGCCATTGCCATGATGAACGTCAAAATCCACGACTGCCACACGCTTGAGACCATAAGCTTCCCGTGCATAAAGAGCTGCAATGGCGGCAGAATTCCAGATACAGAAGCCCATTGGCATGTTGGCTTCAGCATGATGGCCAGGGGGTCTGGTGGCACAAAACGCCCGCTCAAACGCGCCCTTCATAATCCCGTCGACGCCGGCAATAACGGCACCAACACCACGCCTTGCTGCCTCAATGGAGCCGGCAGACAAATAAGTATCGGGATCGAGTTGGCGGCTGCGACCGCCAACATCTGGCTCAAGGCGAATAATTTTTTCAATCAAAGCAGCCGGATGTACCCTGGCAATATCATCAAGCTGGCCCAGTGGGGCTTCGACCCGGAGTAAATCGGGGCAATCCGCCTCGGTCAGCGCTTCTAAGACCACGCGCAAGCGCTCTGGCGATTCCGGATGTCCTGCAGGGGGACGGTGTTCAAAGCAGGCCGTGTGGGTAATGAGAGCTGTTTTTCCCATAAGATTATCGTTCCTAACTCACGCGCCGAAAACTTTCTGTAGCCTATCTTGCATCAACCTCTAAGGGCGGACGGAAGGCATAACCTGTTTAACGCGATCCACATAATCAGTCATGATTCCATCGGCCTTGCGTTCTATCAGATGGCGCATCTCTTTGGGATCATTAATGGTCCAATACTGCACTTTAAGGCCGCGCGACTTAGCTGTGCTGACGAAGTGCGGATCCGTCAAATCAAAGCCCGCGGCAAAGGTTGGAATCTGTAGCGCTACCCCCGGCGATGGCACAAACCGAGACAGGCGTAAGTGTGAGGCGATTAGAAAGACACGCACTTCATCACCGGAATAGGCGGTAGCAACCTTGGGGCACGCCTTACGGAATGTCTTCATCGCGCCATCATGAAACGACGCAACAATCACCCGATTTGATTGGTCAAACTGACTGATCAGCGCGCATAAGCGGTTACTCGCAGCTTCCTTGTCATTCTTAATCTCAATGACCCAGCGCTTGGAGGGGAAGCGCGTAAAGGCCTCTTCCAGTCGTGCGATCTTGATCCCTTTGCCCCGAAACGACTGACCATCAATGACGGTGTGATAGCCGGAATCAGCCTTTTGCAACTCAGCCCACGTCTTTTCGGCAATTGGGCCCTTCATGTCGGTTATGCGGTCCAAGGTGTCATCATGGTGGAGCACCAAGACGCCGTCTTTGGTGATCTGCAAATCAATTTCCAACACATCCGCCCCCATGGCATCCGCCAATTGTAGGGCTTCCAACGTGTTGGGCGGTGCATGGCCCTGCCCGCCGCCATGGGCGATGTTTTCAACCGCTGCTGGCTGCAACCC
>JBEIEG010000247.1:0-4113 GCA_040383035.1 Hyphomonadaceae bacterium
ACAAAAGCCGCTGGGAATGGCAGCAAAGCTCTCTTCTTCGTCCCCCGATGCTCGTTGCAGCGACTCGGCAAAGATTGGCCCGATCAGGCGGTCAGTTCCGTGTAGCGCGACCAGATCGCCCAGGATGCGTCCGACTTTCCAGCCGACCAATGCGTCGGGCCAGCTTGCGATGGCGGCGTCTTGAATTAGGTAGGATTCGTCCAGAGCGCGCGGTAAAGGCCCCGGAAAGTCTGACAGCGCAGTCCGACTAAATCGCGCCGCACGAAACGCGCCAGCGACAGCGCTTGCCTGTGTGGCGCTATAGGTCTCTTTCACGGAGTCACTGGTCTGAAACATGTGCGCTATCGTCCTTTGATTTTCATGATTGCGCATTTTGGAAACCGGTGTCAATATGCATGAACAACACAAAATTGACGATCCATGTTCTGTTTGGATCACAAAACATGGGAGACGCGGCATGAACCGCAGACAGTTATTGGGTGCGACCTCAGCGGTAGTTGTGGGTCTGGTTGCTAGCCCAAGCATGGCGCAGACCTTAGCCAGCGCTGCTGTAGAAAAGGCATTTCCCGGTGCCGTTGGCTGGGCTGCAAACACCGTCGGCGGACGAGGTGGACAAATCCTGCGCGTAACGACTTTAGCGAAAGATGGCCCGGGTTCCTTCAAGCAGGCTGTCGAGACCAAGGGGCCCCGAATCATTGTGTTTGAAGTGGGTGGCGTCATTGATTTGGAAGCCACCACCTTGAGAGTCACCGAACCGTTTTTGACAATTGCAGGCCAAACGGCACCCTCTCCCGGCATCACCTTGATCCGTGGCGGCTTGGACGTAACCGCCGCTGACGTGATCATGCGGCACATAAGGGTTCGGGCAGGTGAGGCTGGTAAGCCGAAAATGAGCGGGAGTGATTTTGATTCCTTCGCCACAATTGGTGGACGTAACGTGATCGTCGATCACTGCAGCCTGACCTGGGGTACAGACGAAAATCTCTCGGCTTCAGGCCCGCGCTTTACAGGTAAAACCCCGACAGAATGGCGGGCGGGTACTTCCCGGCAGATCACGTTTTCCAATAATCTGATCGCCGAAAGTCTGGCCAATGCGACCCATGCGAAGGGGGAGCATTCAAAGGGCTCTCTCATTCATGATAATGCCAACGACATCCTGATCTACCGCAACGTTTATGCCCATAACGTGGAACGCAATCCCTTGTTCAAGGGCGGTGTGCGGGGCGCGATTGTCAATAATCTGATCTATAATCCAGGCTTCCGCGCCATCCATTATAATCTGATGGCTAATGAATGGGGCACGCAGCCATTCCAGAATGGCCGCATGACGGTGATCGGCAATGCTATGCGCGGCGGACACAATACTGCCTCAGGTCTGCCGCTTGTGATGCTGGGCGGCCATGGCGATCTTGATCTCTTCATGCGCGACAATATTGCGCAAGACATGAACGGAAAGACGCTGCCGCAGACAGGGCGCTATACCTCGGGGACGGCGAAGATCAATGCAGCTACCCAACCGCTCGACTTGCCTGCAGGCCTGAAGATCGTCCCATCAGCAGGGCTGGAAGCCGATCTTTTGACAAAAGTCGGTGCGCGGCCCTGGGACCGTGACGCGCACGATGTGCGGATTTTGGCCGATATTGCTGAAGGGCGCGGTAAAATCATCGATAGCGAAAGCGAGGTCGGCGGCTATCCCGTTCAAAAGCCGACTTATCGCGCCTTTGTGCCCGACGATTGGGACTTGGCGACCATGGAACCGCGTCGACCAGATGTGCTTGATTCCGGGGCTAAATCGCGTGGGACTTAAGGTTTCGGGAAACCCTTATCTTGAGCCCACCCTAGGACAATATCCGGCCAGATAGCCAGGGGCGTGCCCGCAATGCCGCGCAATCCAAAGCCGTGACCACCCTTTTCAAATAGGTGCAGGGTGACCGAAGCTTTTCCGCGCCGCGCCGCTTCATACAGCATCAGGGCGTTTTCGACGGGCACGGCTGCGTCATCTCCCGCGTGGAGAATGAACAAAGGTGGCGCGTCGGCCCGTACTGACGATTCCAACGAATAGGCCGCAATCGCAGCCGGACTGGGGGTTTGGCCGATCATATTCTCGCGCGATTTAGGATGCCTGAAAGGCTCAGTCATGGTCACAACTGGATACATGAGGACAGCTAGATCTGGCTTGGCCGAAAGCGTGTCGACGCTGTCCAGCGGCGGCGTGATGGCTTGATCAAATTTGAGCGCAAGTGAGCCCGCAACATGACCACCTGCGGAAAAGCCCATTACCATGACCTTGTCTGCAATTATGCCGTCTTGCGCGGCCCGCGAGCGGATGACGCGCATGGCCCTTTGGGCATCTTGTAAGGGCGTATCTGGTCCTGCGGCCCAGCCTTGGTGGGGAAGGCGATAGCGTAGGACGTAGACATGATAGCCTTCTGCGGCAAAGCGCTTAGCGCCTTCATAGCCTTCCTTGTCGACTACAACCCACGAATAGCCACCACCGGGAATAATCAAAATCGCCGCCCCATTTGGCTTCTTAGCGCGAAAGAGGCTTAGGTTCGGTTTGGCGACCTGATGGGCCGCACGGTCGATCAGGTTGAACGGACTTTTGCGGAAAACAATCTCCTCTTTGGGCAGGGGGATAGGCGCACCCGGGGCTGTACCGGGCCACAGATCAATGATGGTGTCTGGTTCAATTTGAACAGCAACTGCCTGGGCGCTTGAGGGACCAGGAAGGCCAAGGTGCGCAACAAGCGTGCATATGAAAGCAGAAATCGATCGCGCGAGGCGAAATGGGCGCTCTTCTAAACTCATCCTATGTCCCATCCTTCGATCCTGACCCGGCTTATCCGCTAGATGGAGAAGGCCGAATTCTCTCTGATAAGTACAAATGGGTCAAAGGATGAGAGACAGGCACATCAGCCCGCGACCTTTTGACCGTTTGTGTTGGTTTTCCGCTCTATCTTATTCACTTAGCGCAGGCTTTGCTCTAAAAAGCGTCCCGAGTACAGACTGTTGCGTTTGCCTTACTTTGTTTTGTCCTGCGTGGTAAGGATAAAGGGCGCGTCGTGGTTTCCTTGCTAGACAGCGCGCCCTAGAAAGTAGCTTCCAAACCCCATGTCTTCTTCGGACACTTCTTCACGCAAGCCCTCAGCGAGCCCGATGGGGTCTGCCAGCGGCAAAACCCCGGCCACAGCAGGGACCTTGAGTGAAGGGGAGCGTGATCGCTTTGCCGATCTGATGGAAGCGGTCGCGATCCATAAAGATAAGGCGGCGTATGGCGAGCTGTTTGCCTATTATGGGCCGCGCGTGAAAGCCTATTTGATGCGTCTGGGAGCGGACAATGCGCTCGCAGAAGAATTGGCCCAAGATGTGATGGTCACGGTCTGGCGCAAGGCCGATTTGTTTGATCGCACACAAGCCTCGGTCTCAACTTGGTTGTTTAGGGTTGCGCGCAACAAACGCATCGATGCCATTCGCCGCACCACTAAGCCAGAGCTTGATCCCAATGACCCGCTTCTCTTGCCCTCAGCACCGCCAGCTGCAGATCAATTGATCACAGGTGCCGAGCGCGATCAGCTCGTCCGCGCCGCGATCGTTGATCTGCCAGAAGAACAACGCCAACTCTTGCAGCAAGCCTTTTATGACGGCCTCTCGCACCGCGAGATCGCTGAGCAGACTGGCACCCCACTCGGTACCGTCAAGTCCCGACTTCGATTGGCTTTTTTAAAGTTAAGGTCGAAACTTGACAGCCCAGACTGACCTATTGCGGTCGGCTCGCCTTGACGTTAGGAAATGGCAACCAATATCGCTTACCACGGCAGTATAAACGGGCATAAGTTCTGCCCCGCCGGGACGCTGTGATAAGACTTGGAATGGGCCTTTAGGGTTTGGATTAGGGAAGATGATGATCAGCGCATATCCTGATGACTTCCTGACCGCAGACCCATCTTTGCGTCTATTGGTAGAAACGCAAGCTGCATTGAAAGGTTTCAGTTCCTTTCCACTCGATTTGAGTGATGTAGTCGGTGGTGCCGGTTTGGAAGCTGAAAGCCCTGTCGATGTTTCCAGTCATTTTTTGGCAGATGTTTTGGCCCGGATTGACGCGTTGGAAGATAG
>JBEIEG010000248.1:0-4094 GCA_040383035.1 Hyphomonadaceae bacterium
GATCGCGCTTGGTCTGCATACGGCCAGAGGTCACCGCTTGGAGGCGCATGGGTGCCGCAACACCACAAGCGTCCAAGACCCGTGCCCATAGCCTGCGGGCTGCGCGCTGCTTAGCGATCTCCAGCACCACATCTGGTCCTGTTGCAAGGGTGAAGAGCAAAGTTGAATTCACCGCCTCAGCGGTCAGGCCCATCGCCTCACCTGCCCGCACATGTGCGATCCCCGAGGCAATCAACACCGCCAGTTCTTGTGCCTCAGAACCTCCGCCTTCATGGACCGGTCGCGCATCGGCGCGCAGACATGTGGCGTAGGGAAAGATAGACATAGTCTGGGCCGCAAAGCCCGCCGCAGCTTCAAGGCTGCAGCCAGACTGGCCATTCATCTCTGCAGCCATGGGATCAAGATTAAAGGCAAGTTTCGCCGTCGCTCGATCGCTCTGCGGCACGGCATCAGCTAAAGCCCGCGCAGCCCCCAACGGATCGGCAGGTGCATCGAGCGCTACAGTCGCCAGCGCCAGCAAAATGCCTTTGATCAAGACTTGAAAGTCTGCAACGCGACTAGCCGCAACACCGCAATTGCCGCTCGGATCAATCACAAACTCAAGGGATGATACACCGCGTTCCAGATCGTAAAGCGCTGTTTGATTTGCCGCTTGTGGGTCTGGGTTCAAAATGGTTTGACGGATGTCCCAAGGCAGGAACGCATCGCGCACCGCTTCTGCACCGCGAATAAAAGGTGCCTGGCCCGCTACCCCAGTACGCTCAGCTGGGTTTGGCGCGTCGGCTGACGTGTACAGCGGCCTGACGGACACGCCATCATAGGTCGTCCCAATCAAGCGTTCAAACGGGGCACCCTTCAATGCTTTCTCCGCCAGCTCCTGCCAGCGCGCAATTTCAGGGTCAGTGAAGCCAGAAGCCAATGCGAATGGATGAGTCATAGGATGGCAAGTGCAGGGCTAAGCCCGCCTCGTCAAGACCTCACCTAGCGGTAGATACCAGTCGAACTAAATCCGCTTGCCGCCGCAAACCTAATTTTGCGAGCAGGCCTTTGATTTGGCCTTTGACGGTCGCCACAGAAGTTTTCCGGATTGCCGCAATCTCTTCGACCATGCGGGCCTGCGACAGAAGCGTTGCGATATTAGCTTCAGACTTGGTGAGGCCTGCAAAGACTTGCAAACCGGTGATGGTCGCCATTTCGTCTTGCGCCGTTTTGGGCAGAAGCACTGCCACATAGGGGCCTAAAGTCGCCTCACATTTGAATAAGCGGACCATATCGACGACCCAGCCATCCAAGGTCCGCAGGGGAACAGACAAATGCTTGCCTTGATAGCCGTCATACAAAACGCCAAGACCCGCTTGCAAGTCGGTGACACTGCGGGCCGCCAAGGCTGTCAATTTGCCATCCTTTAACCGCAAGGTGCTCGATGCCTCAATCCGGCGAGCCCATTTCGATGTACCTGCATGCACATGACCAGTCTGGTCTACAATCACGCCATGGACGCCGGCAGCTTCTAGGCCGCCCAAAAACTGTTTGCGTTTCGCGCGGCGATCCTTCTCTTCCTTGGTGTCATAACTGGTTTCAGTTTGCCAAGAAGGCACATGCTCGTCGGAAATGCGATCAACAGCATCAAAGGCCCATGAAATCCCCACGGTCTCTGAGTTATCAAACCCAATTGGCATTTCCTGCGCGGATTCATAATCGGGCCGAATTTTTAAGTCAGAACTGGAATTATCCGCCTCTGCGTCGGCTGATGTTATAAATTTTGGTTCGTGAGAAGCATCTTCCCCGGGTGTTTCTGCGCTCATACAACTTCCCCAAGCCGAGCCTCCATCTTGTTGAGCCCGTAAGGTAAAGTCCACTCAAAATAGCCGTTAATTGGCAAACTAAGACAAACTGTTGCGCAAAAGTGATCAGAAATCGTCTGTCACCGCAGGGCAAGGGCAGCGGCTTAAAATGGGCAATGCCAGTTTAGTCGCGTGCTTCTACTTGCATCACGGCGCGGGACGCGCCAAGACGGGACCATAAACGTAGCCATAATGGCACTTGCCACACTGCTCTGGGAGTTCACATGTCGGTACCTGCAGTTCTATCTCGCCTTCGCATCCCTGTGATCGGGGCTCCGCTTTTCATCATTTCCAACCCTGATCTGGTCATTGCTCAATGTAAGGCTGGCGTCGTGGGTTCGTTCCCGGCGCTTAACGCACGCCCCGCCCATGTACTTGAAGAATGGTTGGACAAAATCACTACGGAATTGGGTGAGTGGACTGATAAAAATCCAGACCGTCCAGCCGCGCCATTTGCGGTCAACCAGATCGTGCACAAGACCAATGACCGCCTGATGCATGACGTGGAAGCCTGCGTGAAGTTTAAAGTGCCAGTCGTCATCACCTCATTGGGTGCGCGCGAAGACGTGAACCAAGCGATCCAGTCCTACGGCGGGATCACGTTGCACGACATCATCAACAACCGCTTTGCTAAGAAGGCCGTTGAAAAGGGCGCAAGCGGCCTGATCGCAGTGTCCGCGGGTGCAGGTGGCCATGCCGGCACTCTGTCGCCTTTTGCTTTGGTGCAAGAGATCCGCGAATGGTTTGACGGACCTTTGTGCGTATCTGGCTCGATCGCTAATGGCGGCGCGGTTCTAGCAGCCCAAGCCATGGGTGCAGACTTTGGCTACATTGGCTCTGCCTTCATCGCGACCGCTGAAGCCAACGCTGAAGAGGCCTATAAGCAAATGATCGTGGACAGCAACGCCGACGACATTATTTATTCCAACCTGTTTACCGGCGTGCACGGCAATTACCTGGCCCCTTCGGTGGTCAACGCTGGCCTCGACCCCTCAAACCTGCCTGAAAGCGACCCATCTGCCATGAACTTCGGTTCTGGCGGCAACCAGTCCAAGAAGGCTTGGCGCGACATTTGGGGCTGCGGCCAAGGCATTGGCGCGGTCAAAAAGGTGGCGACCGCTGGCGAATTTGTGGACCGCTTGGCTGCTGAATATGAAGCGGCGAAAGCACGGGTTATGGCAGCTCCGCTGCGCTAGATCAGGCTTGAACGGTCAATCTATCCGACCGAACATTCAGAAGGGCCATGGTGTCGTCCGTTTTTAGGATTGACGCTATGGCCCTTTTCACTTCCCCACCCTCTGCCGTCCAGCTCAACTGGCGCTGGCCGCATTTCACCCCCGTTGAACTTGCCTGCAAATGTCACAAGCATTGCAAAGGCGAGTATTTTCACGACCCGCGCTTTCTCGATGCTTTAGAGGTCATGAGGAAGGAAATGGGACCCTTGACGATCCGCTCTGCTCATCGATGTCGGGGCCATAATGCTGCCGTGGGCGGCGTGCCGAATTCTTATCATGCTAAGGCGATTGCCGCCGACATTGTCGTGACGGCGAAAACACGTGCGCGCCTGCTGCAAGCTGCCATAAATGCAGGCTTTACGGGCCTAGGCTATGGACGCAGCTTTTTGCATGTGGATCTTGGGCCCGCCAGAGCCTGGACCTATCCAGGTGCATTGGGCTTTTGGATCAAGGCTTTAGGCTTTGACCCCATACGCCAGCCGCTGAAACCCCGTCCAAAACAGGCCTAACCGCCTTTGCCCTTATTCTTGGCTTCTTTGGCTTCCCGCTCTGCCTTGGTTGGCGGTGGCGGGGCGCTGGCTTTGATTTGACGAGCCTGGAGGGCCAAAGCCTCACCGCGCGCGCCTTCTTCATCTTCACATGAGACGCGATCTTTCAGGATCGGGTCACGCCCGACAACGCAAAGACCGCTGGCGGCAACGCGGACATTGCCGACGCTGTCAGCGGGATCATTCGTGTCGCGATTGAGAAGTTGGGAGGAAACCTCTGCTTGGGCACGCGATTTGATCTCTTGGGCGTAAAAGGACAAAGCCGCGCTCTCACCTGAACGACCCATGGAACCTGTTGCGCTCGCAAAGCGCTGCACAGAATCGGCAAAGGCACGCGGCGAAATTTTGCCCGAGAAATACAGGCGGCGGGCCAGCACGGCCTCTGCCCCAAAAAAGGTCTCAGCCGAGCGCGGATCGCGCTTCTCAAAGGCTAAAAAGCCCAACCGCTTGGATGCTTCCCAAGCAAC
>JBEIEG010000249.1:0-4090 GCA_040383035.1 Hyphomonadaceae bacterium
GCCCAAAAGCTTGAGTTCGAGCGGGGTGCTGGTACCTGGCGCATAGTCCAGACCCGCAAAGCTCGGGCTATCGGCCATCAGCTTGGCGCGCAGAGCGTCCAGATTGTCATATGGCAAGGTCTTGCCAACCAGAGCTGAGACAGCACGGAAAATCGCCCAGTCTTCACGGGCATCGCCCTTGGGGAACACGGCCCGGCGCGCCTGTTGCACGCGGCCTTCAGTGTTCACATAGGTGGCGCTCTTTTCGGTATAGGCGGCTGCTGGCAGGATCAAATCCGCCTGTTGCGCGCCTGCATCGCCATGGCTGCCGACATAGACGACAAAGGTCCCCGCTGGGGCTTTGACTTCGTCTGCACCTAACAGGATCAGCGTATCCAATGCGCCAGCTTGCAGCATCTGCGCGGTCGACAGGCCTTGGTCTGCGGGCACGAAGCCCAAGTCAAGCGCCCCAACACGGCCAGCGGCCTGATGGACGACATTCCAGCCATTCCAGCCTTCACGCACGATCTTGGCCTTCATGCCAATTTCAGCGGCCAGCTTCAGGACCTGCGCGCCATCTGAACGCGCGAGCGCGTCGATACCAATGATGACCATCGGCCGCTCTGCCTTAGCAAAGCGCTTGAAGAAGTCGCCCTTGCCCTTGGCCAGATCCGCCAAAGTCTTCGGCCCTGCCCCTACATGCTCGTAAGCATAGGTCAGATCGCTTGCCTCCCCCACAACGCCAATCAGATCCAGCGTGCCAAGCAACCACGTCTTGCGCACGCGCGCATTGATAAGTGGCGCTTCCAGACGCAAGTTAGAGCCAATGATCAACAGGGCATCGGCATCTTCAATGCCCATGATGGTGGTGTTGAACAAATATTCGCCGCGCTGGCCCGACATGCCAATGGCTGCGCCATCTTGGCGGCAATCGGTATTGGCAACCCCTAGCCCGCGCAGCAGGTCCAAAGCGGCCTTCAGGCCTTCAGCATCGCTCAAGTCGCCAGCAATCGCGCCAATCTTGGCGGCATCGCCCTTTAAGCGCGCCGCAAAGGCTTCGAGGGCTTGAGGCCAGCTGACGGGGGCCAATTTGCCATTGGTCTTGAGATACGGCTTGTCGAGACGTTGACGGCGCAAGCCATCGACAGCATGGCGCGACTTGTCCGACAACCATTCCTCATTGATCTCTTCATTGAGGCGCGGCAGCACGCGCAGCACATCATTGCCCCGCGCATCGACACGAATGTTGGAGCCAACCGCATCCATCACATCGATTGTTTCGGTCTTCTTCAATTCCCAAGGCCGCGCATTAAACGCATAGGGCTTGGAGGTGAGCGCACCGACGGGGCAGAGATCAACCACATTGGCCGAAAGCTCGCTCGTCAAGGATTGCTCAAGATAGGTGGTGATTTCCATATCTTCGCCGCGGCCAATGGCCCCAAGCTCGGACACGCCAGCCACTTCGGTCGCAAAACGAACGCAGCGTGTGCATTGGATGCAGCGCGTCATCACCGTTTTGACCAAGGGGCCCATATTCTTTTCTTCAACCGCGCGCTTATTTTCGTCGTAGCGCGAACCAGCGCGGCCAAAGGCCACTGCTTGGTCTTGCAGGTCGCATTCCCCGCCTTGGTCGCAAATCGGGCAATCCAGCGGGTGATTGATCAACAGGAATTCCATCACGCCTTCGCGTGCGGCCTTCACCTTCGAAGACTTGGTGACAACGACAGGTGGCTCACCATTCGGGCCGGGGCGCTGATCCTTTACCTGCTGGGCGCAAGACGCCACAGGTTTAGGCGCACCTTTGACTTCCACCAGGCACATGCGGCAGTTGCCAGCAACACTTAAACGCTCATGATAACAGAACCGCGGAATCTCTGCGCCGGCAGCTTCGCACGCTTGTAACAGCGTGTAATCGCCAGGCACATCTACTTCGGTTCCATCGACGACGATTTTCGTCATCTTCTCGCCCCATCGTTTGAAACAGACTCAGCCAAGCTGACCCGCTGTGCGCCGAGATACGACGCTACGACCCAAATTGCCACCGCCAAACTCACCCCAAAACCAGCAAAAATCCAGCCGGATACAGCAAGCTCATAAACCAGCACCAAAACGATCCAACCGTAACCGGGTGCAAGGTGATTTTGCTGGCGATTGTCTCACCTTTCACGCGCAGCTGAAACAAGTCGCTACTATGAACAAGCGGGTAAACACTGAGGCCCAAGACAAACAGTAAAGCACGTTCACGGCGTTAAATCCGCACTCCGCCAGCTCGCCTATCATTGGGTCGGCGAATACGTCGATCTGGTGCGTGATACGAGGAATGGTGAGGTATTTCGCGTGGTCGAGACGCCCTAATCTCGTACCAAAAGCCCTAATGCCGAATGTCGTAAACTGGCATCTCTTCAAACGGCAACTCGGGAACCTTTGCAGCCATCAGAGCCCAGACGGCGGCGGAGGTGTCATGGGTGCATTCCTCTGGCGTAGCTTCAGGGCAAAAGGGGCCGCCAAAAGTCAAAGACATCACATGGGCGTCGTTTGGAGACCTCGCAATTATGACTGTGCCAAAGACAGCCGAGGCAGCCGCCCTCTCTGCTTGGCGGAATTCTGATTGCGTCTTTGATCGACGCAACACTTCGGGAAGATTAGACTCTGGAACAGCATACCCATAAACTTCCCCAAGTGGATTTGACCCAAGATATTTGATTGCCAATTGACCGCCAAAGCTGTCCTCGTTGGGTGAAGAGGCGTAAAACTGAGCGCCATTCTTCATGCGCATCACTCGGATGGTTTGAGGAGGTGGAGGCAGCAATTTATTGGGCTGAAGCTCTAATGTAACTTCATTCACATCCGGCCCAAACGGCCAATCACGATCGGAGGGATATGGCCCGACGAGCAGCGTACACGCCGTCGCGAGTGCCACTGAGGACAATATCACGGCCACCCGCGCCCACCGCCAGCCATAACTGATCAACCCAAAAGCCATGCCCACATCCTCACCTAAGGTCAGCATTTGGGCACGCGCTTAGCTATTCGTCAAACGATGAAATTGACGTGTGAGCTATGCGATTATGGGGCGAAATGCGGCTTCTGGTTTCGATTGACCTTCAGGCTTTTGCTGTGTTTGCTTGCAACCAAGCCACAAGATGAACAAAGACAAATTCCTGCCTCGCGTAGAGATCAGAAATAAAGTCATAGGTCTGATCGGGGCCCGCCTGAATACGAACTCCGTTGATCAATAGGAACGTGAAAGTGACCGCAAAGGCCGTCCGCTTGTTGCCATCTAAAAAGGCATGGTTTTGAGCAAAACTCTCCCAAAGTGCAGCAGCCTGTTCGAGGAGAGTTGTATAATACCCTGATCTTGGTCGCGAAAGTGCTGAGTCTAAAAGTCCAAAGTCCCGCACCCCATGTATGCCACCATAACGATCGATTTGATCGGCATGTATGAAAAGCACTTCATCTAGGGTGAGATACTCCATCACTCAGCAAGTTTTTTGTAAAGCGGGGCAAAGGTCTCGTGGCTGGACTGATACGCTGCCAAAACGGAGTCGCGCGCCTGCAAACGGCGTCGTTTTTCCAAAAGATCTGTTAGCGCCTCGTCGACAAGTGATTGGAGTAGCCGCCCTTCTTTGCGGGCCAGTTCGCGCACAATCGCTAGTTTCTCAGCCTCAACTTGGGTCGCAAATTTCTCAAGAATCGGCTGCGTCATAGTTGATTTCCTTGTCGTCGACTAAACATCTTGATCTATCATGATACATCTTGAACGGTCAAGAAATCAAGTCGTACCTCTAGCTTAGAAGGCCAAAAACGCGGCAATATCCTTCGCCTTGAGATAGGGGTAATTTCTTAGAAGGTCTGCAGCACTTGCACCACCAGCTAAATTGCCGAGCACATCAATGACCCGTAAACGCATGCCACGGATGCAGGGCTCACCAAAGCAGACGCTTGGATCAATTGTGATGCGTTCAGAAATGCGTGTGTCTGTCCGTCCCCTAACATTAGCGCAGAGTGCGCCTTTATGAAAACGACCAACTTTACTCCGCCGCGATGGCCGCACCCATCACATGGGGCTTGCCCAAGCGATAGCGATCGATGCGCTCTTCGATCTCGCCAC
>JBEIEG010000250.1:0-4018 GCA_040383035.1 Hyphomonadaceae bacterium
GTTGAAAGCATTGCCGACTACGAGCATGGCTTCATCACCGATATCGAAATGGAAATGGCCCCCAAGGGCCTCAATACCGATATTGTGCGCTATATTTCTGCGAAGAAGGGTGAGCCGCAGTGGATGCTAGACTGGCGTTTAGCGGCCTATGAGCGTTGGCTAACCATGCAAGAGCCAAGCTGGGCTATGGTCAATTATCCCACCATCGACTTCCAGGATTCCTATTATTACGCCGCTCCAAAAGCCAAGATTGAGCTCGACAGCCTCGACGATCTCGATCCAGAGATTTTGGAGACCTATAAAAAGCTTGGCATCCCCTTGCGGGAGCAAGAGGTTTTGGCCGGCGTCAAAGGCGCACCGCGCATAGCGGTGGACGCGGTATTCGATAGCGTGTCGGTGGCCACCACCTTCCGCGCGGAATTGGCCAAGTCGGGTGTAATCTTCTGCTCGATGTCCGAGGCGATCAAAGAGTATCCCGACCTTGTGCGACAGTATCTGGGGACTGTAGTCCCCGTGACCGACAATTTTTACGCCACGCTTAATAGTGCGGTGTTTTCTGACGGCACCTTTGTCTACATTCCGCCCGGCGTGCGCTGTCCGATGGAGTTGTCGACCTATTTCCGCATCAATGCGGCAGACACGGGTCAGTTTGAACGTACATTGATCATCGCAGATAAGGGCGCTTATGTCTCGTATCTTGAGGGCTGTACCGCCCCGATGCGTGATGAAAACCAACTCCATGCGGCGGTGGTGGAACTGGTTGTGCTCGACGATGCGGAGATCAAATATTCGACGGTGCAGAATTGGTATCCCGGCGACAAGAATGGGGTTGGCGGGATCTATAACTTCGTGACCAAGCGGGCAGACTGCCGGGGCGCTCGGTCCAAGGTCAGTTGGACGCAAGTGGAGACAGGTTCAGCCGTTACTTGGAAATATCCATCCTGCATCTTGCGCGGCGATGAGAGCCAAGGTGCGTTTTACTCCATCGCGATCACCAATGGCCATCAACAAGCCGATACGGGCACGAAGATGATCCATTTGGGAAAAAATACCCGCTCACGCATCGTCTCGAAGGGTATCTCGGCAGGTAAAAGCAACAACACCTATCGCGGGCTGGTAAGTGCGCATGCCAAAGCAAAAGGCGCACGCAATTTCACCCAATGCGATAGCCTCCTGATCGGCGACCAATGCGGTGCCCACACCGTGCCCTATGTTGAAGCCAAGACGCCCTATGCGACCTTTGAACATGAAGCGACCACGACGCGTTTGAGCGAGGATCAGCTATTTTATTGCCGCCAACGTGGCCTGCCGACCGAAGATGCGGTCGCACTTCTGGTAAATGGCTTTGTGCGGGAAGTCCTGCAAGAACTGCCTATGGAGTTTGCGGTAGAAGCACAGAAGCTGGTGGCGATTAGTCTTGAGGGGAGTGTGGGGTAATGGGGAACTGGAGCGAGAAAGAGGCAGTCATTACTTTTATTGCCGTAGTAGGTGGGCAATCTGGTGGCGTTCTGTTGTTTCATATAATCCGGAGCGGTTTCAACTGGCCGTTAAATGAGCAGCAGATGCTGGGCGTTTGGCTGGGTACGTTTTTCGCGGTTTGCTTGCTGGTAGGCATGTTGGGCTTGAGTAAATTGGTTCGCCATTTGCAAAAACCAAAAGAGCAAGATGAGGTAAGGATATGACCGAAATTACGTTTGAACTGCCTGACGATCAAGGAGACTGAATGACCACCATCGCCGCCATCGACCATGTTCAAATCGCCATCCCTCCGGGCGGTGAGGCTGTCGCGCGTGCATTTTATGCTGACCTCTTAGGCCTTACCGAAGTGCCTAAGCCTGCGTCGATGGCCGAACGCGGTGGCGCTTGGTACCAGACGGGCGGGGTCAAGGTTCATTTAGGCGTTGAACAGGACTTTCGCGCCAATGATAAAGCCCATGTGGCTTTCCGCGTTTCCGATGTTGCAGCTCTAGCCGATAAGGCTCACGCACAGGGCTTTAAGGTGAAACATGATGACGAATTACCCGGTCATGTGCGGGCATTTCTCTATGACCCATTTGGCAATCGGATTGAAATTCTAAAGCCGATCGGGGAGGGCGCGTGAAGACGGGTCCCAATCATTCTAGCCGTCACCAACCCCATCCATCCTTACTCCTACCTGTGGCCTTCGGCCCAAAAAAACCTTGAAAGACCCTCTCATGTTGAACATCAACAATCTGCAAGTCGAAGTCGGTGGCACGCCCATCATTAAAGGCCTCACGCTTCAGGTGCCTGCAGGCGAAGTGCACGCCATCATGGGCCCAAATGGAGCGGGCAAGTCGACCTTGTCTTATGCCCTGACGGGCCGCGACGGCTATGAAGTTGTTGGTGGCACTGCAACCCTCAATGGCGAAGACTTATTGGCCCTCGCCCCAGAAGAGCGTGCGGCAAAGGGGCTGTTCCTGTCGTTTCAATATCCGCTCGAGATTCCAGGCGTTCCTACCCTGACGTTCCTGCGCACCGCACTCAATGCCCAGCGCAAGGCGCGCGGCGAAGCCGAAATCAGCGTGCCTGACTTTATGAAGCTGTCGCGCGATGTCGCTAAGAGATTGGGTGTTACGCCTGAGATGATGAAACGGCCCTTGAATGTCGGCTTCTCGGGCGGCGAAAAGAAGCGGATGGAAATCTATCAGATGGCGCTTCTCGACCCCCGCTTTATGATCTTGGACGAGACCGACTCTGGTCTTGATATTGACGCCCTCAAAGTCGTTTCCGAAGGCGTGAATGCCCTGCGTGGACCGGATAAAGGCATGCTGGTCATTACCCATTATCAGCGCTTGCTGGACCATATCAAGCCTGACCGGGTGCATGTTCTGGCTGGTGGTCGTATCGTCGATAGTGGCGGTCCGGAATTGGCGCTCGCGCTCGAGGCTGACGGCTATGATCGCTATAAGGATGCCGCTTGATGGCCTTGGCTGAAGTGAGACTTCTGGCTGGAGAAGAGGCCTTGTTGAACGCCTTGCCGCACACAGAGGCAGGGGAGGCAGCGAAGGCGTATTTCGCCGCGGCAGGCTTGCCCAACCGCCGGGTTGAAGCGTTTAAGTGGACAGATCTGCGCGCGGCACTCGCTGACGGCATAGCTGAGGCGGATGGGTCGGCTGGCTCGATCCCAGCATGCTTGCAAGAAGCATTGATTTTGGATTTCGCACCCGAAGGATTTGGCCTTGAGGGTGAGAAAGATCAGGGCCTTATCATCGAGACCGAAGATAGTCTGGAGCATGAAGGGGCTGGACCCCTTGCCATGCTAGCTGCAGGCTTTGCGCCGCGAGCTGTGGTGTTGCGCGTTACCCAAAGCCAAAGCCGCCCCGTCGTGTTGCGCCGTCATCCCGGTGCGCCGATGCGGGTGCGTTTGGAGTTGGAAGCAGGCACCCGATTGACCCTGATCGATACGGGGCTAGCAACTGCTGGTCTATCGACTGGCCTCTTGGAAATTGAAATTGCCGAAGACGCTGAATTGGTCCGCTATAGTCTACAAAATGGTGGCTCCAGCGCGATTGATTTGACCCATACATCAGTAACTGTCGCAGATACAGGGCGCTACCACGCCATCGCCTTGATGTTTGGCGGCAAGCTTGCCCGAGCTGAGACCCAAGTGATGTTAGCGGGCGAGGGGGCAAGTTGCTTGATCCATGGGGCTTATCTGCTGTCGGGCAGTGCCCACGCGGATATGACCACACGTGTCGTTCATGGCGGGCCAAATGGCCAAACGCGCGAATTGTTCAAAGGGGCCGTTCAGGACCGTGCGCGCGGTGTTTTCCAAGGCAAAATCTTGGTTGAGCGCGCCGCCCAAAAGACCGATGCCCGACAAAACCACCACGCTCTGATGTTGAGTGAGGGCGCAGAAATTGATGCCAAGCCTGAGCTTGAAATCTATGCCGACGATGTTCAATGCGCGCATGGCAATACGATTGGGGCGCTGGATGATCAGGCCCTATTCTATATGCGACAGCGCGGCATACCTGAGGCCCAAGCTAAGGCCCTA
>JBEIEG010000251.1:0-4015 GCA_040383035.1 Hyphomonadaceae bacterium
AAAAAAACCACTGGGGTGACCAAGACCCATAGGGTCAGTAACGATAGGCCGTATGGCCCGATCAAACCTGCAACCTGACTAATCGCCTCACCGGGCTTCCAAATATAGGCGGGTAAGTTCCAGGGCAGCCCCGTAAACAAATGGCTGCGCACAAACTCACTGACGCCAAAGCAAACCGCAAACGTCATGAGACGTGCAGCGCCTGCGCCCCAAATGAACATGGCCGCTAAGCCTGCTAAGCCCCAATAAAGCCCCATCGCAGCAGGCAGGGCCGTAACCGCAAACGGCATTAGTATGGCGAACTTCTCTGCATCCACCAAAAACGCATTGCCGACCCAAAACATGCCAGCCAGAAAATAGCCAAACCCCCAAGACCAGCTACGCCAGAAGGCAGAGCGTAAGCGGTTTTTGTTCTGATACGCCCCATCCAACAAGATGACGAGACCACAGATCGAAACCGCAAAGGCTGGCCAAAAATGGAACGGCGCATGACCCAGTACGGCGAGCGCCCCCAACAACATCGCGCACAAGCCCGACAACCAAGCAGGCTTATTTGGCCCCAAGATGGCTATGGGATGACGGATCTCGGGTTCAGCCGCTTGGGGCAGAGTTCCTGCGGCCTCTGTCACGCAGAGGGTACCTGCAAACTATCGGTATTAGCCTTTTCGACTGCCTTCGCCGAACGGATACGCACCCGCTTGATCTTGCGTGGGTCTGCGTCAATCACTTCAAAATCATAGCCGGTTGGGTGATGAAGAATTTCGCCCCGCGGAGGCACCCGACCTGCGAGCGCGAAGACCAAACCGCCGAGCGTGTCGATATCATCTTCCATATCTTCCAGCGTCAGATCGACCCCAGCGCGCTCTGAAAAATCATCCAATTCCACCCGCGCATCGGCTTCCCAAACGCCATTGCCGGTATCGACGATTAAATCTTGGTCGAGATCGTCATGCTCGTCATCAATATCGCCGATGATTTCTTCCACGAGATCTTCAATGGTCACAAGTCCATCTGTGCCGCCATATTCGTCTATCACCAATGCCATGTGGCACCGCTTCGCGCGCATTTGAAGTAGCAGGTTCGGAAGCTTCATAGAGATGGGCACATAGAGCAAATCGCGCTTAAGCCGACCCAACACAAGATCATCCAATTTGGCTTTGGTCTCGCCTTGCTCGTCCGGGATCAGCAGCGACAGAATGTCTTTCACATGGACAAACCCCAAAGGAGTATCGAGGTTTTCGGCGTAAACTGGCATGCGTGAATGCTGATGTTCTTCAAACATGCGGGCGACTTCACCCAGCGGCATTTCGATGTCGACAGCCGTAATGTCCGCACGAGGCACCATCACATCGCGTACAGACAAGCGGTCAAAGCTGGCTGCTTTGACGATCATGTCCTTTTGATTGCGCTCAATGGTTTCGCCCGATTGCTCGCGCTCACGCAGAAGTTCTGCGGGGTCTAGGCCGGCATAATCATTCTGGCGACGCAATTTCTGCGTCCATCGCTTCCAAAAGCTAGGTTTCTTGGCTGAGTTACTACTGGATGGGTCGTCAGTCATGGGTGTGATAAGGATCAGCAATGCCGAGGCTTGCCAATATCTCTCTCTCTAAGCCTTCCATCTCCGCCGCGTCATCTTCGGCTTCATGATCATATCCTAAAAGATGTAATAGCCCATGCACAAGTAGATGGGTAGCGTGATCTTTAAGATTCTTGCCCTGCTCTTGGGCCTCACGGGCACAGGTTTCATAGGCGAGGGCAACATCTCCCAATGTCTTCTCCAACGCATGCACTGTCTCAGGTGCCGGAAAAGACAGGACATTTGTCGGCTGATCCTTATGGCGCCACTGGGCATTCAAACCTTGAACCACCGCGTCGCTGGTCATGAGCAACGCAAAGCTGTCTCCCGCTGGATCAAAGTAACGTGAGACGACTTTCACAATCTTGCCGACTTCCGCTTCGGAATCAGGGCCAAACACCCCATGCCATCCTTCGGTTTCAATTTGGACATCAACGTCAAAAGAAGCAGATTCCTCATTCATCGTAGGCTCTGGCGTTACCGGTGGCGAAGTCGGTATGGGTGTCACATCTGCCACTTCGCGCTCATAGGCCAAAACAATCCGCCCGACGAGTGGGTGGCGAACCACGTCTTCGGCTGTGAAATGGACGATCTTCATACCTTCTACACGTCGCAAAATGCGCAAGGCGTGGGGCAGACCAGAATCGCTGGAGCGCGGCAAATCGATCTGACTTGGGTCGCCATTGACGGCCATGCGCGAGCCTTCACCTAGGCGAGTCAGCAGCATTTTCATCTGCATGCGCGTGGTATTTTGCGCTTCGTCCACGATGACAAAAGCATCAGACAAGGTGCGCCCACGCATGAACGCTAAAGGTGCGACTTCAATTTCACCGGCTGCTTTTCGGCGCTCTAATTGGGCGGCACCCAGTAAAGTTTTGAAAGCATCCCAAATTGGTTGCAGATAGGGATCGACCTTTTCTTCAAGGTCGCCAGGCAGAAAGCCCAATCGTTCGCCGGCTTCCACCGCAGGGCGGGTGACGACGACACGCGAAACGCGGCCCTCCAGCAACATCGAGACGGCGACGGCCACTGCTAGAAAAGTCTTGCCGGTCCCGGCAGGTCCAACGCCAAAAACCAAATCAAACTCACCACCCATGAGCGCATCTAGATAGACAGACTGGGTTGGGGTTCGAGGTTTGATGTCGGCGCGACGACCCGGTAAAGCCAACGCCCCACTACGCGCACGCGACCCGGCACGCACAAATGTAATGGCAGAGCGAACCTCAGGCAGCCCTAACGCCATCCCCGCTTCCGCCTTTTCAATCAAAGACTGCAAGGCCTCGCGTGCCTGATTGACAGACACGGGATCATCGCCATGGACAAGAATATCACCACCTTGAGCCGTGACATCAACGCCAAATGCATCTTCGACCAAGGTCAAATTGCGATGAGCGGGCCCTGCCACCACAGGCACTAAGCTTGGGTTGGTGAGCGCGACGCGGCCCTCTTCAGACTTGCGACGACGCGTCACGAAGCTGACACCAATTCCCCAGTCAGGGAATTCGGCATAGTGCCAATGATGCGTACGCTGTGAAGCTGGCCAATCAATTGCTCTGGCCCCGCAACATGTACGGACTGCAACCATGGCGACCGGCCTAGGATCTGGCCTTCATTGCGGCCTTTTCCCGAAAAGAGCACGTCAAACGTCTCCCCGACTTTGGCGGCATTAAAGGCGCGCTGCTGCTCAAGGATCAAAGCCTGCAAGCGTTGCAAGCGATCATCGGCCACGTCGGAGGCGACCTGGCCATACATTTCCGAGGCAGGTGTGCCGGGGCGTTTAGAATATTTGAAGCTATAGGCACCCGCATAACCAACAGCGCGAACCAATTCCATCGTATCTTCAAAGTCTTGCTCGGTCTCACCGGGGAAACCCACAATGAAATCAGAGGCCAAAGCAATATCCGGACGGGCTTTACGCACCTTAGCGATACTATCGAGATAGCTCTCCACGCTGTGCTTCCGGTTCATAGCTTTCAGGATTTTGTTGGAGCCAGACTGCACGGGCAAATGCAGATAGGGCATCAATTCTTTCACCTCGCCATGGGCCTCGATCAAGTCATCATCCATGTCGCAGGGGTGAGAGGTCGTATAGCGGATCCGTTCGATCCCGCCGATTTTGGCCAAATGGCGAACCAATTGTGCCAAGGACCATGTTTCAGAGCCTACCAGCGCTGGACCTTGGCCGTGATAGGCGTTGACGTTCTGACCCAAAAGCGTGATTTCGCGCACACCCTGTTGGGCAAGGCCGCGTGCTTCTTGAATAATGGGGTCCACAGGCCGCGAATATTCCGCTCCGCGCGTATAGGGCACCACACAGAACGTGCAGAACTTATCGCACCCTTCTTGCACAGACAAAAAGGCCGATGGCCCGTCGGGTGTACGCAGGGTAGGCAGCGCATCAAATTTCTCTACCGCCTCAAAGCTCGTCTCAAGGCGCTC
>JBEIEG010000252.1:0-4013 GCA_040383035.1 Hyphomonadaceae bacterium
CGACCTATTATCACCCACCCATCCGTCGCTATAGCCGGATCGAAATCCTCAAAGGCGCAAGCCAAATCCGCTTTGGCCCCAACACCGTCGGCGGCGTCATCAATTATGTTACCCCGCCTGCGCCTGATGCCTTTGAAGGCCAAGCGACGTGGGCGGCAGGCTCTGATGGCTATTTGGAAGCAGATCTCAATCTCGGTGGCCCAATCGCGGGCATGCGCGCCCTCCTTCATGCGAACGCCACCCAATCCGATGGCGTGCGCGACAATCAATCGCTTAAAATCAATGACCTGTATCTGAAGCTCGAAAAAAGCTTGGACGAGCATCATGATTTGACGCTCCGTGCCAGCCGCTATGGCGAGGATAGCCAAGTGACCTATTCGGGCCTAACCCAAGCGGAATACTTGGCCAATCGTCGCCAGAATGCCTTTGTGAATGATGGGTTTAAGGCCGTCCGCGTGGGGGCCTCCCTCTTATGGGCGTGGTCGATCAATGACACGACCAGCTTGAAGACCTCGGCTTCTTATTCGTGGTTCGATCGCGATTGGTGGCGGCAATCCTCAAACTCTGCCCAGCGCCCCAATGATGCGTCGGACCCGATCTGCGCTAGCATGGCCAACCTCTTGACCACCTGCGGCAATGAAGGCCGTCTGCGCGAATATCATACCTATGGGCTTGAAAGCCGTTTGAGCCACAGTGGCGAGATCGGCAGAGTGCGGTTTGAGAGTGAATATGGCCTCCGCTACAGCGATGAGCGGCAGAACCGCCTACAAATCAATTCTGACACCCCAGCGGGCCGCTCGCCCGGTATCAGCGTCAATGCTGGCGTCCGTGAAAACAATCTGCGCTATCTACAAGCTTGGTCAGGTTTTGCCACCACCAAGGCCAGCATCGGAGCTTGGACGATTTCGCCGGGCTTGCGCTATGAGCATATTGATCTTCAAAGGCTCAATCGCCTCAATCCGGCCAGCCCTGTTCGCGGTAAGGATCAAATCCAAGAATGGATTCCAGGTCTTGGCACCTCCTACAAGATCGGCCCGCGATTTGCGGCCTATATCGGCGTCCATAAAGGCTTCTCGCCGCCGCGCGTAGAAGATGCGATCAACAACACGACAGGGTCCTCGATCAATCTAGGCCCAGAGACCAGCACTAATTGGGAAGCGGGCTTGCGTGGCGACGTCACCAAAGGCGTGGCCGTCGATGTGACCTGGTTCCGCATGGATTTTGACAATCAGATTGTGCCAAGCTCGGTTGCAGGCGGAGCGGGCGCCACGCTGACAAGCGCGGGCGAAACCCTGCACCAAGGCTTTGAGGCCTCACTGCGCGGCTCTCTCGCCGATATGGGCCTGATGACGACAGGCAATGACCTGTTCTTCCGTGCCGCCCTGACGCATGTGGCCGACGCCAGCTATGTCGGCACGCGCTTTTCGGGCGTCTCGGGCAATAGTACACGCTCGGTCAGCGGCAACCGCCTGCCCTATGCACCGGAATGGCTGATCAATGCCGCCATCGGCTATCGCCTCGGCACAATGGGTGAGTTTCAAGTCGAATATGTCCGCACCGACGAGATGTTCACCGACGACCTCAATACGGTCACCCCGACTGCAGACGGTCAACGCGGCTTGATCAAGGCCGCCGACATCTGGAACTTAACGCTGAACATCCATCCCGAAAACTGGCCAGTGGGTGCCTATATCGCCGTCAAAAATGCTGGTGACGCCCGCACCATCGTCGACCGCTCCCGCGGCATCCTACCCGGCGCGCCACGGCAGGTGCAGTTTGGTTTGACGAAGGCGTTTTAGGGGGCTGTCACCAGCGCAAGCGCGCTCCAAAGCGAAATTGATCCCCCCTATTCCCGCTCCAAAGCCCCCTTACCGCGCAAGATTTTTGGCCGGAATTTATCAATCCGTGCTTGGCGGGTGGTGGGGTTTTGAGTGGAATTGAGGGCGATGGCATAGCTGCGTTGTCGCCCCGGGGTCAGATCGTGGAAGGCTTGTGCTAGCTCTGGATCGGAATCGAAGGCCTCGATCATCTCATCGGGTAGGTTGAACTCTGCTTGGGTTTTGACGGGCTTAAGGCCCGCCCGGGCATAGCCAATCGCCTCAGCCAAATAGGCTTTCAGCGTGGGGGCTAAGGCCTGAACTTCCGCCACATCTTTAAACCGGACAAGGTCGGCCGTCTGGGTGTTGGGGCCAGCGCGCTCTAGGATTTGCTCTGGGTCCTTTAAGAGGGCAGCATTGGAGAAGGTCAGAATAAAGCTATCGCGATGCGCGCCCAAGAGAGCAATATTGCGATCCCCCTCTTGATAGCAGGGGTGGCCCCACTTCACCGTTTCGGTTAGGCCCGCCTCTAAACACAACTGACGAAGCGCGGCGAGCCCTTGGCTCCACAGATGGACCGAACAGTCTGGCGTCTCAAATCGCTCACAACGACCACATCCCTTAGTGAAATAATCGTCGCTGTGGGTAATCATGGATCACACCAGCCTGCTTAGCCTTCGTTCAAACCATCCGGCACGCCGACGACGTGGAAGCCTGCGTCGACATGGACCACTTCGGCGGTGGTCGAGCGGCCGATGTCAGACAAGAGCCACAATGCACAGCCTGCGATGCCTTCCATGCTTGTGTCTTCCTTCATCAAGGACCACTCGCGGCCGGTATTGACGAGGCCACGACCGCCTTGGATGCCAGCTAGGGCCAAGGTGCGCATCGGCCCGGCGCTGATGGCGTTAACGCGAATGCCGCTGGGGCCCAAGTCGCGGGCGATGTAGCGGGTGGCGGCTTCCAGCGCTGCCTTGGCGACGCCCATTACATTGTAAGATGGCAAGACGCGCTCTGCCCCCAGATAGGACAAAGTGATCATCGATCCACCAGGGGACATCAAGGGTGCCGCGCGTTTCGCACAAGCCACCCAAGAGAAGGCCGAAATATCCATGGTGCGAAGGAAGTTCTCACGCGTGGTATTTTCCACAAACGAGCCTTTGAGCTCATTCTTGTCGGAGAAAGCGATGGCGTGCACCAAGAAGTCTAGACCGCCCCATTTTTCCTTGATAGCGGCAAAAACCGTGTCCAAAGCTGCATCATCGGTGACATCGCAAGGCAGGATCAAGTCAGAGCCAACGCTTTCAGCCAAAGGCCGCATGCGCTTCTCCAACGCTTCACCTTGATAAGTAAAGGCCAGTTCGGCACCTTGGGCGGCCAATTGGCTAGCAATGCCCCATGCGATCGACTTGTCATTGGCCACGCCCATAATCAGGCCGCGCTTGCCCTTCATCAGGGTTCCGGTTGGATAGCCAGTTTCTTTCGTTTCGCTGCTCATGAGAGCTCCTACCGCTGACACTACTTCCTATCATGTGGGTTTCACATGATGCTTCAGGCTTCATTGCCCTGTCCGAGGCAAGGGTCAAGAGGCACGTGCGGCGTGGCGGGGTAGGATTGGCTTAGTGGCGCGTGAACAGGCGCTGCAACATGCCTAGCGCGCCGGTCAAGGCGATATCGCCTTCTTCAACGGTCAAAGCCAAGCAAACACCGCCCGGTAGAGCGACAGGGTGGTGCATTTGGCCGGGCTGCTTGATCGAGAGATCGCCTGGACCAAACATGCCGGTTCCATCCTCAAACGCACCGCAGACCACCAATGTGTATTCGGTGCCGGTATGGTCATGATGGGGGGCTCCGTGGCCGGGCTCGATCCGCAACAACTTAGCGCGCAAAGCCCCACCCGTTTCCAGCGCCATGGATTTCACGCCCGGCCCTGCAAAGGTCCAGCCCTCACGGGCCGCAGAATTAAGGCTGATATCTCGCAGCGGCTGGGGCAAGCCCAAGAGTTCGTCAATGGCGCGCCCAGCCGCATGGACCGCTTCTTGGGCTTTGGCTTGCCTATCTTCCAACGCGTCAATCCGGGCCAAAACATCTGCCAAAAAATGACTGGAAACATCGACAGGGCTTTCAGCTTCCAAACCGGCACCACCGACTACATCACTCAAATCGAGTGGAAAGGAACTGAAACCTTTCAATGCA
>JBEIEG010000253.1:0-3978 GCA_040383035.1 Hyphomonadaceae bacterium
TCGAGATGGAGGGCATGCTGGAAGAGTATTTGGCTTTTGCCCAAGGCCAATGGTCTGAAGAACCAGAAGCGGTGGATCTGGCCGAGATTGCCCGGGCGATCATTCAAGATGCTTCTCGGGCTGGTCGCGAAATAGATGGGTCTGGCCTTGCAGCAAGCCTACCCACCTCAGGCCGCCCGATAGCCTTAAAGCGCTGTCTCTCCAACCTTGTCGAAAATGCCTTGTCATTTGGCCAAACGGTAGCGATCAGTTCATCGGAGAGCAGCGACGCCATTTATCTTTACGTCGACGATGATGGCCCCGGCATTCCGCCTGAAAGCTATGAAGAAGCGCTCAAGCCATTTTCCAGGCTCGATCCAGCTCGCAATCAGAACCGCAAAGGGGTTGGTTTGGGGCTGGCGCTTGCTTATGACGCTGCCCGCTCACACGGCGGCAACCTCGTGCTATCGCGCTCTACGCTGGGGGGTCTTCGGGTGAGTGTGCGTCTGCCGCTTTAGAGCGCGTGCGGCGCACGGAACCCGATTTCAAGAATTCAGAGAGCTTTTCGCCGCGGTCCAGCCAATCTTCGCTCTCGCGCAATGTCTGGTCGAGGCCTGCCATGGTCTTGGACAGGTCGGCATCATCCTTCAGCCAGAGCGCTTCGATTTTGCGTAATCGACGGGCAAGCCCCATGACACGGGCCGCAACCTTCAGGCTGTCGGTTGAAATCCCTATCGCCTCTAAAGCCCAAGCCGCAGTACGCAACCTTCTTGCGGCGCGGGCAAAGCTTGCAGCGGGCTCTTGAGCATCGGCTTCGAGGATTGAGACCCAAGCGGCCCGTTGATCCTGCATCGCATCAAACCGCGCCATGATAACATCAAATAAGCGGTCCCGACTTGGCGCTTCAGCTTCGATATCTCCCACAGCTTCCAGCATCGCACGATCCAACTTTTGGTCGAGGTATTCGGCAACGGAAAAGCGTGTAATCCCCGCCTCTGCGCAAGCTGAAAGGCTTTGTCCTGCCTCTTGGCAAAGGCTGAGCAAACCAACATCGACCCATGATTTTTCCGCGCATAGAGCCAAAGCGGCTTCGCCTAAGGCCCTCAGGAGCGGTGCGTGCAAGGATTGGTCGCGGTGGGTCATGCGCTCAATATAGGGTGCAAAGGGCGGTGCGGCTACTTGCCCAATTGTCGCGAGCGATGGATCGCTGCTTCAACCGCGCGCCGGACTAGGGTTACGATCCCGCCGCCGGCCGTCAAGGCATCTGTTGCCGCGGCGGTTGTGCCTTCCGGGCTCGTCACAGCGCGGCGCAATTCTTGCGGACTTTGCCCGGTTTGCTCCATCAAGGCTGCCGCGCCGATCACAGTCTGCCAAGCTAATCGCTCAGCCATTGCACGGTCTAAGCCTTCGGCTTCACCAGCTGCTGCCATGGCTTCAGCCAAAAGAAACACATAGGCCGGGCCAGACCCAGACACCGCAGTGACCGCATCCATCTGCTTTTCGCTCTGAAGCTTTTCCACGGTACCGAGCGGACGCAAAAGGGAAACCGCCAAAGCTTCCGCGTCAGAGGGCACTGTCGGGCTGCTCCAATAGGCCGTAACGCCTTTTCCAATTTGCCCGGGCGTATTGGGCATCGCACGAATCACATGGCTCGCTGAAAGAACCTCTGTGATCTTAGCCGTGCCAAGTCCTGCCATGATCGACAGCACCAATGTATGATCAGAAACCAGATGCTGAATGGTCTGTTCGCCCAAACTTGGAAACAATTGGGGTTTAATGCCCAAAACAACGCAGTCAAAAGAGGCATACTCGGCGGGGTCCGGGTTCAAGACCCAGTTTTGCGCAACGATAATGTCTGACACTTCTGACGATGGATAGGGCTCAAACACCACCAAATCAAACGTATCGGCCATCGGTGCCCATCCGCGCAACATGGCTCCGCCCATCCGGCCACCGCCGACAAGCGCAATTCTTTTTTTCATAAAGCTCAAGCCTCTCCGGCAGTCTCAAACAACGCTGCTTGGGCGGCCTCTTCAGGTGTTTTGCCTGCCCAGAGCAAGAAGTTAAATGCAGGATAAAACCGCTCACAGGCTTCTACACCAGCAGCCAAAATGGCCGCCACTTCAGCAGGCTCTGGCGTATCGCGGCCGATCAACGGCACCACCGCCCGCCAGGACAGTGCGTTATCGTCAGAAGAAAGCTCAAAATGGCCCAACCAAAGTGCTTCATTTAACAAGGCAAGCAAAGACGCAATGTCGCCCCGGCGCATGCGAGGGGCCTTCAAATCAAAGATTAAGCTCAAGGCTAAGGAAGGTGCGTCTTCACGGGCAATAAAAATCCCATGCAGATCACAGTAAGTCATTGAAGCGGCGAAGTGGATTTCTTCGTCTAAACGCTCATAAGCTTTGGAGTCAGCGGCCAGAACGGCTTCAACCGTATCTAAGGTGTCCGCATCTTCGAAGAAATCTTCGTCTCGAAGCGTAAATTGACGGTCCATGGTAACCTCCACGGTGGTTCGCTTACAAACGGCACACGAATCGCGCACCGCTATTGGGCATGGTTGGCGGGAATGGCGCGCGCCGCAAGCGCTGCGCCAGTGCTTTTAGCTGCTTTTGGCCGATTTTTTTGGTGTGGCTGCTTTTGAAGGCGCTTTTGCTGGCGTTTGCATCGAAGCCTCGAGCGCATCGAGACGCGCTTTCAGACTATCAGCCTCTGCGCGGGCGGCAGCAGCCAGATCTTTTACGGCGTCAAATTCATCGCGACGCACCAGATCCATATCCAGAACCATACGCTCCATTTGCGAGCGCCAGAAAGCACGGGCCTCTTCACCCACGCCTTGCGCCACGCCCGCAGCACTGGTCGCTAATTTTGAAAATTCGTCGAGGAAAGGATTACGTGTTTGCATAAGGACCTTCTAGCGGGTCTATTCCCGTTGCGCTATGACAAACTTGCATCACCTGCGCGAGACCTGTTGCTCTAACACAAGGTGCTTAAGATCGCCTTTGCCGTCACGGTGAAGTTTGTCTTAGCTTTTTCCAAGGTCTTTTAACTTGCTGCTGTTTTTGTGCGCGGATGTAGTTGCGAGAGGCTTTGCATATGCCCCCACTCCTTTGCTAAAGACCGCATATGATCGACATGGCCATTCCGTTTCCCGAACTTTCCCCTTTTGTGTTCCAACTGCCGATGTTTGACCTGTTTGGGTTTGCGCTCGGGCCATTTGGCTTGCGTTGGTATGCGCTAGCCTATGTCGCTGGCCTGATCCTTGGTTGGCGGTTGATGGTGGGGATGGTGAAGAAGCCCGGCTTATGGGGTTCAAGTTCGCCATTGGATGAGGAAGATATCGACGACTTCCTGTTTTATGCGACCCTAGGCGTGCTGCTTGGCGGCCGTATTGGCTATGTCTTGTTTTATCGTCCAGAAATGCTGGCAGATCCGATGTCGGTATTGCGGGTATGGGAAGGCGGGATGAGCTTCCATGGTGGCTTCCTCGGCGTCTGTTTGGCCGTCATCGGCACGGCACTGGGCCGGAAAAAGTCTATTCTTTCCCTCGGCGATGCGGTGGCTGTTGTGTCTCCCATTGGCTTGTTCCTCGGCCGGATGGCGAATTTTATCAATCAAGAGCTTTATGGCCGCGCAGCCGATGTGCCGTGGGCCTTCATTTTCCGCACCGACCCAGAAGGTCTGGCACGCCACCCCAGCCAACTTTATCAGGCAGCGCTGGAAGGCATCTTGTTGTTTATCATGCTGCAAGTGGCGGTCAGAGGCTTTGGCATTTTGAAGCGCCCGGGCCAAGCCGCGGGCCTGTTTGTGGCTGGCTATGGCATAGCGCGCTTGATTGGTGAGCAGTTCCGCGAACCTGATGCAGGATTAATCTTGGGCCTCACACGTGGTGAACTTTACTCGGTGCCCATGGTTATTGCAGGCATCGCCCTTTTTGCTCTGGGTAGCCTGCGCGCCGGCAAAGCCAAGCCAGAACAAGCAGGCTAATCACTGTGACCA
>JBEIEG010000254.1:0-3956 GCA_040383035.1 Hyphomonadaceae bacterium
GTGGACCCCGCGGGTGCCACCTTCAACATCAATGCCGATACAGCTGCCGGGGCTCTGGCTGGCTCGCTTCATGCCAAGCGTTTCTTATTGTTGACCGATATTGAAGGGGTGAAAGATGGCGATGGCAATCTGATCCCAGAGATGACGATTGCAGACGCGCGGGCCTTGATGGCGTCTGGCGTTGCGAATGGCGGGATGATCCCTAAATTAGAAACAGCCATCACAGCAATTGAATCGGGCGTTGAGGCCGTGGTTATTCTCGATGGCCGCACGCCCCACGCCATCCTCAACGAACTTTTCACTGACTCAGGTTCTGGAACCCTTATTCGCTCATGACCACACGCCCGCTGACCCGACTTTATGAGGCCGAAGATTGGGTCTTTGATCTCGATAATACACTTTATCCTGCCGAATGTGATTTATTCGCCCAAATTGACGAGCGCATGACAGAATTTGTCGGCAGCTATCTGGGCCTCGAGTATGACGCGGCTAAGGCCAAGCAGAAACATTATTACACGACCTATGGCACGACGTTGAATGGCATGATGCGCGAGCATGCTATGCCCGCCAGCGCCTTCCTCGATTATGTCCATGATCTGGATTACAGCCCCGTTGTGCCCGCGCCGAAATTGCGAGCAGCGATTGAGGCTTTGCCCGGCCGCAAAATGGTGTTCACCAATGGCTCTCGCGGCCATGCAGAGCGCACGCTGACGGCTCTGGGCCTAGAGAACGTCTTCCACGATTTGTTTGACATTGAGGCCACCGGCTATGTGCCTAAGCCCAAGCGCGAAGCCTTTGATGTCCTGATTGACCGCCATGTGGTTGAGCCTACCAAGGCCGTCATGGTTGAAGATTTATCGCGCAATCTGCTGACCGCCCATGATTTAGGTTTTTCCACCATCCTCGTCTGGTCTTGGAAGGATTGGAGCCATGAACCCTTGGATGGTCGCCCTGCCGGACCCGTCGATGAAACACCCGATCATGTGCATCACATGACCAATGACCTGACTGCTTTCTTGGAAGCTGTTGTAGGTGCAGGAAATCAACATGGCTGACATCCATCAAGATATCACCCAATTTACCGCAGAGCGGGCTTGGGGCGCGCGCGATTTGGCCGAGATTGCTGGGGCCACAGTCCGCCTCCATTGGACGGACAAGCCCTATATCTGGCACACCAATACCGGCGCGGAAGTTTTTATGGTCGTCGATGGCTATGTCGATATGTCCTATCGCACAGATGGCGTCGAAAAGACCGTACGTCTTGGTCCCAATGATGTTTTTGTGGCCCAAGTGGGCGATGAACATATTGCTAGCCCCGTTGGGGCCGCCCGGATTTTGGTGGTTGAAGAAAAGGGTTCGATCTAGGTAAGCCTATGCATCACTTGCACGACGCCTTAGCCCCTGCCGCTGAGCCCATCACCTTCGACGACTTTTTGAAGGTCGATATTCGCGTCGGCACGATTGTAACCGCAGAGGTTTTTGAGGCGGCTCGCAAGCCATCCTATCTTTTGATGATCGACTTCGGTCCAACCTTGGGCGTGAAGAAATCCTCCGCCCAAATCACCACTCATTATCGCCTTGAGGAATTGGTCGGTCGTCAAGTCGCAGCGGTGGTCAATTTCCCGCCGCGCCAGATTGGTCCGATCCGTTCTGAGGTGCTCACGCTCGGTTTCCCGGACCAGGATGGCCAAGTTGTCCTCTTTGCGCCCGATCAAAACGTGCCGAATGGTGGACGTTTGTTCTAATTCTGGCTGTTTCTAGTGCCGCAAGCGATTGCGTGACAACCCGAGCACGGGCATAGCAAAAGGCCTTATGGCCAAACCCGCTAGCTGAAAATGACCACGCCCATGACTGATCTAAACCAACTTGAAGCCACCATTGACGCTGCGTGGGAAGACCGGACCACCATCTCGATTGAGACGACTGGGGCCGTTCGCGATGCGGTGGGGGAAGCTTTGACATTATTGGATCAAGGTGTCGTGCGTGTTGCTTCGCGTGGCGCTGACGGACAATGGACAACGCACCAATGGCTGAAGAAGGCGGTGCTTCTCTCTTTCCGGCTCAACGACAATTATTTGATCGACCCAGAGCATGATCCTCATCCTGTGCAACATGCCGGGCGCGCCTTTGATAAAGTGCCACTCAAGACAGCGCGCTGGCTAGAGCCTGATTTCCGCGAAGCGGGCTTCCGCATGGTGCCAGGTTCGGTCGTGCGCCGCGGCAGCTTTATCGCCAAGGGCGCGGTTCTGATGCCCAGCTTTGTGAATATTGGTGCCTATGTCGGCGAAAACACCATGATCGACACCTGGGCTACGGTAGGTTCTTGCGCCCAGATCGGGGCCAATGTGCATATTTCAGGCGGTACCGGTATTGGTGGCGTGTTGGAGCCTTTGCAAGCAGGCCCAGTGATCATCGAAGACAATGTATTTGTGGGTGCCCGTTCTGAAGTGGCCGAAGGTGTCATCGTGCGCGAAGGAGCCGTGATCTCCATGGGCGTCTTCTTAGGCGCTTCGACCAAGATCATCGACCGCGCGACAGGGGCCGTCTTTCGCGGCGAAGTACCGTCCTATGCCGTGGTTGTGCCGGGCTCACTGCCGGACCCCAAGGGCGGGCCGAGCTTGTCATGTGCGGTCATCGTCAAGACTGTCGATGCGCAGACGCGCTCCAAAACAGGCATCAACGAGCTGTTACGCGACTAGGAGGCCTTATGGTTCCTCAGCCAGAAAATCATTATCTCGCCCAAATCAATGTCTCTGTATCGCGCTATGATCAGGACGATCCGCGCTTTGCGGGCTTCACCAGCCGCATTGATGCGGTAAATGCTATTGCAGAGCGGGCTGAGGGGTTTGTTTGGCGGCTTAAGTCCGATGCCGGCAGTGCCATGGATATCCGTGCTTCAGAGGACCCGCGCTTTTTGATCAATATGAGCGTTTGGACAACAGCGCAGGCCTTAGAGGACTTTGTCTGGAAGACGG
This sequence comes from Hyphomonadaceae bacterium, assembly GCA_040383035.1. Lineage (GTDB taxonomy): Bacteria > Pseudomonadota > Alphaproteobacteria > Caulobacterales > Aquidulcibacteraceae > Aquidulcibacter. The sequence goes on from JBEIEG010000254.1 coordinate 2,976, forward strand.
CGCACGTCAAAGTTTATAATCAAAAGGCAGAGTGGTTTCCTTCCCTTGGCACCGCCCATATGGCCTTTTGGTGGGTGCCAATTGGCCATATTCCCACCTATGAAGACGGCATGAGCCGCCTCGAAGCCTTGCGAGCCAATGGCCCGAGCGAAGCGGCTTTCGGATGGGAAAGTTTGCCACAAGTTGCTGAATGGCGTTCTAAACGCTGCGGTTAGCTTTGGTTTCATTCTGTAGTGTAAAATCTTTTAGCCATCGTCACGTTTATCACGTTCTCGTGATATGGTTGGCTTGACGCTGTGTCATATCAAACCAAATTTTCTTGCTTGCGTTTTTGTCGATTCGGATCAAAACTTCAGACCTATAGTAGGTGGGTTCGTATTTTGGAATTGGAAGTAGATGGTTCTTCGGTTCGCTATTCTGGGGGCAGCACGCATAGCCAAATCTGCGTTGATTGATCCCTTGTCTGAGAATCCAGATGCAACTCTGGTGGCAATTGGAGCATCAACGCGAGAACGCGCGCTTGAGTTCGCGATAACGCATGCGATTCCCAATGCTGGATTCTATGAAGATGTCATAGCGCGCAGCGATGTCGATGTTGTTTATATTGCATTACCGCCAGCTGGCCACTTCGAGTGGAGTCTCAAGGCTCTTGAGGCGGGCAAGCATGTCTTTCTGGAAAAGCCCGCGACTGTGAACGAAGCTGACGCGCGCACCTTGGTGGAAGCAGCAGACAAAGCTGGCAGGCGTTTTATCGAGGCCTTCCACTATCGCTGGCATCCCTTGTTTCGCCGCGCGGTAGAGATTGTGCAATCGGGTCAATTGGGTGAGCTCTTGTCAGCGGAGGCGGAGTTTTCTGCGCCTATCGTCCGCAATGCGCGTGAGTTTAGGTGGCAAGCCTCACAAGGCGGCGGGGCTTTAGCTGATCTGGGCTGTTATCCGGTCAGCTGGTTGCGCCACTTGGCGGGGGCTGAGCCTGAGGTA
>JBEIEG010000255.1:0-3878 GCA_040383035.1 Hyphomonadaceae bacterium
CCCAGCGCTTGGAACTTTGTTCAAGCGAAACGGAAACAAGCATGAGCCAGCAGCAATTCAACGTCGATATTTGTGTGATTGGTGCAGGTGCCGCAGGCCTGTCGGTTGCCGCAGGTGCGGCCCAACTTGGCCTGTCGGTTGTCCTTTTTGAAGAAGGTGAAATGGGTGGCGATTGCCTCAATACAGGCTGCGTCCCGTCCAAGGCCCTAATCGCTGCCGCCAAGACCGCCCACGCGATGCAACATGCCAGCCGCTTTGGCATTGAAAACACCAAGGCGGTGGTCGACTGGAACAAACTGCGCGTCCATATCGACGGTGTGATCGAGACCATCGCACCAATCGACAGCCAAGAGCGCTTTGAAGGCTTGGGCTGCACTGTCTTTCGCGAACATGCCTTTTTTATCGACCCGCGTACGGTTGAGAGCGCATCCGCAAAGGTCACAGCGCAAAAATTCGTTATTGCCACGGGTGCCAGCGCCTTTGTGCCGCCTATCCCGGGCCTTAGCGAGACGCCCTTCCTAACCAATGAGACCGTCTTCGCCCAAGCAACCCAGCCCAAGAGCCTGATCGTATTGGGTGGTGGCGTGATCGGGGTCGAACTCGGCCAAGCCTTTGCCCGCCTCGGCACGCAGGTGACCGTGGTTGAGGCCATGACGCTCGTGGGCCCGCAAGAGCCTGAGGCGGTGGAGATTGTGCGCGCTAGCCTGAAAGCTGATGGCGTGACCGTGTATGAAGGGGCCAAGGCTGTCGGTGTATCGGGTGACCACACCGAGATAGCCGTCACCTTAGAAGATGGCCGGGTGCTGAAGGCAGAGCGTTTGTTGGTCGCGGTCGGCCGAGCCGCACGGGTTGAGAACATTGGGCTGGATAAAGCTAATGTCACCTATAGCCGCAAAGGCGTTGCGACAGATGATCGCTTGCGCAGTGTGTCTAATCCTCGCGTCTGGGCGATTGGCGATGTGGCAGGCAAAGAACAATTCACCCATGCAGCGGGCTTCCACGCCAGCGTCTTTATCCGCAATGCTGTGTTTAAAGCGCCAGCAACCGCTGTTGTCCCCTATATGCCTGCGGTGGCTTATTGCGACCCAGAAGTCGCCAAAATCGGCCTGACAGAGGCACAAGCCCGCGATCAGTTTGGCAGCGACGTCACCGTTACCAAAGCTGAGTTTGAGGATAATGATCGCGCCCAGACCGAGCGGTCGACGGAGGGCTTTTGCAAGCTTGTTATCTTCAAGGGCGGCAAGATTTTGGGTGCCACAGTTGTCGGCGAAGGTGCGGGCGAAGCCATTCAATTGGTGGGTCTAGCGATGGCGAACAAGAAAGGCGTGAGTGCGATCACCAGCCTGATCTCGCCCTATCCAACGCGCAGCGAAATCGTCAAACGCGCCGCAGGGGCCTATTTCACCCCCACCTTGTTTTCAGACCGAACCCGTAAACTGGTGAAGTTCTTGAAGCTGTTGGGGTGAAGGCCGATAGACGTGGCGGTCGCAGAAACCACCACGCCCAATTTTAACTTAGTCTTGGCTTTGGTTTGGCAAACGCTCCAAACCTTCAGCACGCGAAACAAGATCAATGAACTCATCTCGGATGCCAAATCGGTCTTCGCCTTTGGCCCCCTTAGCGATGCGGGCGACATCACCAAAGCCAAAGCCTTTGCCAATCCAAGGGTCTTGGCGGAGGAGTTGGGCATAGCCGGCGACCGCGATGGCAAAGCGGGTGGCCTCTGGCGCTCGGTCGAAGCTGGCGCTGCGGTCTGCGTCGGTTATTGGCCGCTCAACCAAGCGGGAATTGGCCTCACCGGGTACTTTGTAGCGCAAGCGCAATAGCCCCAGCTCCTTAGCCTTACCTGTTGCAGGGGTTTGAGTGGCGGCCCCATAGCGAAGGGGATCAACACTACCTTGGGCCCCAACCGGCGTGATTTCATAAAGGGCGGTGACTTGATGCCCAGCACCAATTTCACCCGCATCGACCGCGTCATTATTGAAGTCCTCGCGGTTGAGGGCGCGCGTCTCATAACCGATCAAGCGCCATTCTTTCACACGGGCTGGATTGAACTCCACTTGCGCCTTCACATCGTCGGCGATGGGGAAGAGCGTGCCGCTAATCTGGGTGTCAAACACTTTGCGGGCCTCTTGGATGGTGTCGATATAGGTGGCAACACCATTGCCGTTCTGGGCCAAGGCTTGCATCATCATGTCATTATAATTGCCACGACCAAAGCCAAATACGGAGAGATAAATCCCCTTCTTGCGCTGGTCAGTCACATAGCTTTGCAAAGCGCGCGGATCAGATATGCCTACATTGAAGTCGCCATCCGTCATCAGGATAACCCGATTGACCCCATCCTTATTGTAATTCTTGGCAGCCGTTTCATAGGCAAGGCGGATGCCTTCCCCGCCAGCGGTGGAGCCGCCAGCTTGCAGAGCTTCCAAGGCGCAGACGATGTCGCGCGTATTGTCCCCGGCTGTGGGCTTTAGAACCACACCTGCCGCACCTGCATAGACGACGATAGAAACACGATCGCGACCATTGAGGTTCGGAGCCAATAGGGCCAAAGCACGCTTGGCCAAGGGCAAGCGGTCTTCTGCATACATGGACCCCGATACATCCATCAGCATCGTGAGGTTTAGAGGTGGGCGTTCGCTACGGGCGATATCGTAACCGGAAAGCCCGACATGCACGATTTGCTTTTCTTCAGCCCAAGGCGAAGGCGCTACCGCCACTGTGGTGGAAAAGGGCAACTTGCGATCCTTTGACTTGGCATAGCCATAATCAAAATAATTCAGGAACTCTTCGACACGTACGGCATCCGCGGGTGGCAATCTCCCTTCGCTTACGAAGCGACGGGCATTTGCATAGGAAGCGGTATCGACTTCCATGGCGAAAGTTGAGACTGGGTTCTCTGCCGTTTGCTTGACGCTATTGATCGCCGCGAGGGGATACTTCTCCGTTGATTGTTGCTGCGGCATCGGGCCGATACGCGTCCCTGTTACGACAACCTTCTGCATGGATGCGTCAGCAACTTTGCTTTGCGCATCATAAGATTGAGCCGCAACAACGGCCAGCGCAGGTGCCGGTGGTGGCGGCGGTGGCGGTGGCGGCGGCGGTGGAGCCATTGGCGGCGGTGGCGCTGGCATCATAGCCGGAGACGCCATTCCCACGGCCATCCGTGTGCGACTTGGATAGGCACGCTCTGCCCGCTCGGGCGGGGCGGGGCAATTATAATCGGTCGCATCTGTGGACACAGACTGGCTAACCGGGCCTGCATATTGGCTAAAAGCAGCGGGATTGGTCCCGCAACTTGCGACCAAAGCCGTAAGAGAAATGACTGAAATGACCTGCTTGGCAGCGGACTTCATTCGGGCTGTTGGTCTGGATGGGTGCGGGTAAAGTTGGATCATGTGGCTTGCCTCCAAACGCTTCTGTGAACGTTTCACACGATAAATGGGTGCAACAAGGCCGTCGTTGGGAGGCTTCAGGGCCAAATTGGGGCAATTTTAACCAATAACCTACTGGCGCGCAGGCTTGCCGAAGTGCACGCAGAGGCTTAATCGGTTTGTTATGGTTGAACGTCCTGCATTTCTCGACTTCGAGAAGCCCATTGCCGATCTTGAAAAAAAGATCGAAGAGCTGAACGCGACTGCGGAAAAGAGCGGCGCGTCAAGCGTACGCACTGAGGTCTCAAAGCTCCGCCAAAAGGCCAATCGCGCCTTAGCAGACCTGTATCAAAATTTGGACCCATGGCGTCGTACCCAAGTTGCACGCCATCCTGATCGTCCGCACTTTAAAGATTATGTCGAGGAGCTGATCACCGACTATGTCGAGCTCGCAGGGGACCGTAAGTTTGGCGAAGATGCGGCTATTCTAGGCGGCATGGG
>JBEIEG010000256.1:0-3867 GCA_040383035.1 Hyphomonadaceae bacterium
ACACTTTGGTCAAAACTGAAGCCGAAGACACGCTCTTCTACCCCAGCGCCCACGTTAACTTCGACTTGAACGATGAAATGAAGCTTCGTTTTGGCATCACAACCGGCGCTTCCAGACCAGAGTTTGATGATATTCGTCCAAACTTCGTGATTAACGATGTGATCGGGTCGATCTCTGGCGGTAACCCAGATGCAGGTCCAGAGCGCTCAACTGGCTTTGATGCTTACTTCGAATGGTATCAAAAGAGCGGCGGCTATTTCATGGTTGGTGCCTTCTACAAAGACATCAAGGATGTGTTGTTCAGCCAAACCGATGTATTCGGTCGCACCGATCTCGACGTCGGGACGAATTTGCGGTCGAACTATGCATTGACCACCATTCGCAACGGCGGCAATGGTTATCTCAGCGGCTTTGAAATCGCTTTGTCGCAAAATGCTGAAAAGTGGGTTGAGCAAGCGGGTTTGCCTGATTTCTTGGGTGGTTTTGGCTTTGGTGCCAACGCAACCTTCACGGAATCTGAAGTCGACATCTCTGGCCGTAAAATCAGCCTGCCAGGTACGTCAGATTATCTCTACAATCTGTCCTTGATCTACGAGAAATATGGCCTTTCGGCTCGCTTGACCTACCAGTTCCGTACGACTTGGCTGCAATCTGTCGGCGCATACAGCACCATCAATGGCAAGCTAGTGCCAACGACCAATGGCGATGTGTTCTGGGATGATGATGGCGAGATGGACTTGTCGATCCGTTATGAAGTCAACAAGAACCTCGAATTCTTCTTCGACGCGGTCAATCTGAGCAATGAGCAGGCCATTCGCTATGGCGACACGCGCGCCTTCCCAGTCGAAGGTGAAACCTTTGGCCCACGTTACATCATGGGTGTACGCCTCAACTTCTAATCCATCTGCCTGTGAGGGCGGTTTGAATTAAAGTTCAAAATGAATTGGGCCTGCTGGTTTAATCCGGCAGGCTCTTTCTTTTTGATGATCCCACGAAATAGGGGCCGCCAATGGCCCACAAATCGGCTGTAGGTTGGGCGCGTTTCATTTCTTTCCGTCGCGCGACTGACATGATTTTCAGGCATGAAGGCTTCAAAGATAGTGGGGGTAAAGCAGGTGCAGATATCAACCTGGCTCAAGTCGCTTTGCGTCGTGCTTTTCCTTTCAGGGCTTTCTGCCTGTGGCTCTGATAAGCCAGATTCCGAGCTGACAGGCTGGCAGAAAGAAGTCGGCCAATTGCGCATCGGTGCAACGTCGGGCGAAGATAGTTCCACCACTTTGGCGCGGTGGACGGCTTACCAAAAATACCTCAACCGCATCACGGGCTTGAAGGTCGAGGTTTTCCAAGCCGCGGACTATAACGGCGTTATTCAAGCCATGGCGTCTGGCCAGCTAGAGCTCGCGCAAATGGGTGGCGCTGCCTATGCCAATGCGCGTGAGCAGATGGGTGAGAAGGTAACGCCGTTTTTGGCTTTGCGCACGGCAGAGGGCTCTTCGGGATATTATTCAGCACTTATTGTTAAGGCAGACAGTCCTTATCGCACGATTGAGGATTTGCGCGGCAAGTCCTTGGGCTATGTCGATTTCAATTCGACTTCTGGCTATTTATTCCCGCGCTGGGAGATGCGCCAGCAAGGGAAAAATCCTGACACGTTCTTTGGCAAAACCGCCATGAGCGGTGGCCATACGCAGTCGGTTTTGGCTTTGGCGAACGGTCAATTTGATGCAATCTTTTTGATCGCCAGTGGCGGCACGCCAGAAACCGGTTTTACTTCGGGCTCCCTCTACACCTTGGCGCGAAAAGGCGCTGTGAAGGTCTCTGATTATCGGATCGTCTGGACAGCAGGGCCAATGCCCAACTCGCCCTATGTGATCCGCACAGACCGCCCGCAAGCCTTTCAAGACGTCACCCGTGGGGCGATGGCCGCGCTGGCTTATGAGGATCCACAATTATGGGTCGATATCGGCCTGCTTGAGGGGTCTGATATGCAACCCATGACACCTGCTGACTATCAGGCCGTGGTCGAAATGCGTCGCACGGAAATCGCCGAACGCCGTGCTGCCCCGGCCCAGAAGCCAAGCAATGGGAGTGCTAAGCCATGATCCGCGCGCTTGGTTTCATCCTTATTCTGCTGGCCTTGATGCAGCCCGCCACAGCACAAACACCCCCGGCAGGCTTTCGAGTGGGCATCGCGGGCCTTACTGAATCAGGTTGCACCGCCACGCCAAGTGATGCGGCCGCCGCAACATACCGCAAGCATCTTGAAGCACGACTAGGTAAACCTGTCGTTCTATGTGGATATGAAGACGGCAAAGCAGTGGCTACTGCCTTGCAAGATGATCAGTTAGAATTGGCTGTTTTGGATCAACCCTCTTTTGAACCGGTCAGCAAAGTAGCTCGCCCAATTCTGGCACCTCGGGCTGACGCTATAACCGGTCGTGTTCTCGCCGTCGCCTTGACGCTCAAAACCTCAGGCCGCGATACGCCAGTTAAGCTTGCTGGCATTCGACCTATTTTTATTTCTAAACTGGCGGCCAGCCACCAGGTGCCTTTGCAAGGCTTGGCCGATTTTGGCGCGGATACCAAGAGCTTTAAGCCTGAGATCTTTGTCGCGGACGAGCAAGCAGGTCTTGCGGCATTGCGTGCCGGACAGGGCGACGCGCTAATTATCACAGCAGGTGCGCGCCAAAGGCTCTGCCGTGGCGATGATCCCAAAGTCGTTTTGTGTGGCGATGTGGTTGAGGCGTGGCGCGGACGCCCTACAGCGCAGACAGGCCTTGTCGTCAGAAATGACCTGCCGGAAGCGGATCGCTATCAATTGGTCGGCATCCATATCGCGCTACATCAAGAGCGTCCGGAAGCCATGCCCTTGTTGGCCGCAAAACTTGGTGGTGGGATAGCCTTAGATCCGACTGAGGCGACTGCTATGCAAATGGGTGTTCGCTAACGTGCCACAGCAAGAAGCGATTAAGGCGCAAGTCATTCGGGAATTTGAAGCGCAGCGGCGGGTGACCCTGCTGCGCCAGCGCACCCAGCAAGTCGTCGTTTTGATTGGCTTCAGTGCGCTGATTGCCGTGTGCTTCCATGTCAGTGGGTTCTTCTCCGGCAGCCAAGGTAGCGACCCTTGGGGGCGGATTGCCAATCTCCTCAATATCATGATCCCAGACCTTAAGCCCGAGGCGCTGTTTGAGGATCGTGGGACTGCTGGCTCACTGTCCTCTTGGTTCTATGACATGCCAACGTGGCTAGCCCTGTTGTGGGAGACGGTTCAGATCGCCATTGTTGCGACCCTGTTTGGTGTTTTCGGTGGATTTTGGGCCTCACTCTTGGCTTCGAAGAACCTCTCGCCATCACCCTATATTTATTGGCTGACCCGCCGCACGCTAGAAGTCATTCGTACCCTGCCGGATTTGATTGTGGCGCTGATCTTGGTTGCAGCCTTTGGCGTCGGCCCATTGCCGGGTGTGATTGCCATTGCCTTGGGGACTATGGCAAGTCTCGGAAAACTCTATTCGGAAGCCAATGAAGCCGCAGATATGCGACCGGTTGAGGCGGTAAAGGCGGTTGGTGGCTCTTGGTGGGCGCAGGTGCGCTTTGGCGTCCTGCCGCAAGTCTTGCCCCATTATGCGTCCTACGGGCTGTTGCGCTTGGAAATTAATGTCGGCGGTGCTGCTGCCTTGGGCGTGGTTGGGGCTGGCGGCATCGGGATCGAATTGTCTCGCGCGATTACCTATACCGAGTTTGATACCTATTTTGCCCTTTTGATCTTGATCATCGGTCTGATCATCCTGATTGATCTTGTGTCTGAGGCAATCCGCCACCGTTTGATCGGCTTGGAGGCGACGGCATGACAACCAGCGCAGCCCT
>JBEIEG010000257.1:0-3860 GCA_040383035.1 Hyphomonadaceae bacterium
TAAAGCAATGGATATATCTTTTGCGGAAATTATGGAAGCAACCAAACAAAGAGTCGAGGACGGACCTATGCCAGCCTATATGATCGTCACGGTGCGGGTTCATGATCGCGAGCAGTTTCTGGAAGTTTACGGCAAGCCGACGGCGGCCTTGATTGCGCGCTTCGGCGGTAAATATATTGTGCGCGGTCCGGGCTGCGAGAGCTTTGAAGGCCCGCGCGCCAACGGCCTCGCGGCTGTGGTCTCTGAATGGCCCAACAAAGCCGCGATCGAAGCCTTTTGGAATAGCCCCGAATATCAGCCCCTAAAAGCAGCACGCCAAGCCATTTCCGAAGCTGACGTGCAAGTGGTGGAAATCGCCTGATGCGCGCGCTCTTCTCCTTCGGCTTAGCAATCGTCTTGGCAGGATCGGCTTGGGCAAAAGGCTTACCGCCGCCCGGGCCGGATCAGCCATTGGTCGCTGCGCGGATGGAAAATCCAGCCCTAAGTGCGCGCACGATTGTCGAACGCGCGACGGCCCAAGCAGGCGGGGAAAGTTGGCGACGGCCTGCAACCTTGTATCTGGAAGGCTATGCCACCTTCTACGCCCCAGACGGCACGCCTTTGATCAATGAGAGCCACAGGATGTGGCGGGTGTATCCAGAGTTTAAACCACAAGCCCACAATGCCGACGGCAAAGTGCGCATCGAGAGCCGTCGCGATGGCAAGGTCGTGACCTTCTTGGCCTTTGATGGCAGCCGAACCTATGGGCCAGACGGGGTCTTGCCGCCTTCGGCTGCGGATAAGCAATGGGCGGAGAATTTTGGCTTTGGCGTCATCCGTTTTGCGTTGGACCAAGGCTTTAGCTTGGCCCGCCAGCCCGATGATCTGGTCGATGGCCAACCGGTTTACCGGATCGAAGTGACAGACCCCACCGGGGCGAAGACATTGTTTGGCATAGCGCGCGCCGATTATGCTGTTCTCTCAGTTGGGTTTGCCACGCCGCGCGGCTGGCATGAGCGCATCTATTCCAACTTCTATCAAAAGCCCGGCATATCTTGGGTCCAGCCCGGTCGTATCCGCCTGTATTACAACGGCGTCAAACAGAATGAGATCGTCTGGCGCGACTTCAAACTGAATGAGCCGATGCCGGATGGTCTTTTCACCGGACCATGATTAGGCTGGCTGCCTAATTGGAACGGAGCGTGTGCGATGAAGTCTTGGATGATGCGGCCAATCTTGCTGACCCTCTTGTTCGCAGGCCAAGCGGAGGCGCAGAACTTGGCGCAAACCTTGGCACCCAGCGTGACGCAAGAATCGCGCAACTTGCCGGGCCTCTCTCAAGCCGGTGAGATCATCATTGATCGCGCAGGTATTCCCCATATTTATGCCGCCACCGCGCGTGATGGGTTTTTCTTACAAGGCTATGCCGTGGCGCGCGATCGGCTGTGGCAGATAGACCTTTGGCGCAAACGTGGCCTCGGTCGCCTCGCGGCCAGCTTCGGGCCCTCCTATGTGGCGCAGGATCGCGCTGCGCGTCTCCTGCTTTATCGGGGCGATATGGCAGCCGAATGGAAGGCCTATCCAGCAGATGCCAAGGATTGGACCGAAGGGTTTGTTGCCGGCATCAATGCCTACGTCGCAGAGACCGAGCGCGGCCAACAAAAACTCCCCATCGAGTTTGCAGCAACCGGGACCAAACCAGAGCGGTGGCAGGCCGATGATGTGGTGCGCATTCGCTCCAACGCTTTGGCGTCAAACCTGACGAGTGAAGTCGCCCGTGCCCGCGCGCTCTGTGGTGGCGATGTGAAGTTGGAACCAATGCGGCGCAGGCTGGAGCCTGCAACAGACGTCAAAATCCCACAAGGCCTCGACCCTTGCAGCATTCCACAAAACGTCCTTGAGACCTTTACGCTTGGCACCAGCGACGTGAAGTTTGACGGCAAGGTCTTGGTGATGGCAAACCGAGACACCGAAAGCCAAGAAGGCTCTAACAATTGGGTGATCGGGGCGGAACGCAGCGCCACCGGTCGGCCCATTCTGGCTAATGACCCCCATCGCGCGCAGTCGATCCCCAACCTGCGCTATCTCTCGCACATTGATACGCCCGAACTAAAGCTGGCTGGTGCAGGCGAGCCTGCTCTGCCGGGCATCAGCTTTGGCCATAATGGCGAAATCGCTTGGGCAATCACGATCTTTGCGATTGATCAACAAGATTTGGTCGTCAACGACGCCAAGATCACTCTCAGGGAGGTCCGCGAATCCATTGAGGTCAAAGGCCAAGCGCCCCAAGAAGTGGTTTTGAAGTTCAGCGCGGATGGGCCGATCCTCTATGAAGACCCCGCGACCCAGCGCAGTTTCGCCCTGCGCACGACCTGGAGCCAGCCAGGCGGCTCTGCCTATTTCAACGCGGCCTGGGCCTTCAAAGCTAAGTCTTGGGACGACTTTCTGGTCGCGCGCAACCATTGGGGCGCACCGCCCCTAAACTTGCTCTATGCCGACCGCAAGGGCGACATCGGCTGGGCTCCGGGTGGGTTTGTTCCAAAGCGCAATGCCGGCGATGGTCTGCTACCTGTGCCAGCGGGCGAAACCTATCGCTGGACAGGCATTCTTGATCCCGCGCTCATGCCAATCAAACACAATCCGAAAGAGGGCTGGATCGCGACCGCGAACGAAATGAATGTGCCTGAAGGCTATCCCCATCTGCTCGCTTTAGAATGGGCTGATGCCAGTCGGGCTGCCCGCATTCAAGAAGTGATCCGCGCCAAGCCCAAGTTTGGCATCACCGATGCCATGGCTTTGCAAAATGACGTCACCTCACCGTTTGCGCGCCGAACTGTGGGATTGCTGAAAGACCTCAAGGGCAGAAGCCCGGCTGAAGTCTCGGCCCTTTCGCTTTTAATTGGCTGGGATGGCTATTTGGGCTCAGACTCTGCCAGTGCGGCTTTGTTTGAGATCTGGGCTGGCCGCTATTTGGGCGAGAGCGCGGTGAAGCATTTGGTTCCAGAAGCATCGCGCGCCAATTTTGGCCGACCGCCTTCTACATCTGTCATTCCTGTTTTGGAGGCAGGGACCTTACTTGGTCCGGATCCTGCCAAGGTGCGCAGCGAAATCCTACTTGAATCTCTCGGCGCGGCTTGGGCCGAAGCGGAACGACTGATGGGACCAGATGCGCGTCAATGGCGCTGGGGGACCTTACACATCGCTGAGTTCAAACCTGCCCTGCCCATCCCCGGCCGGGATGCGGAGCGCCGTGTGGGTCCGCTTCCCATTGGCGGCAGTAACTCCACGCCTAATGCGACGAGCTGGACCGGTGATTACAAGTTTACTGCTGGCCCCTCTGTGCGTTTGGTGATGGATGTGGGCGCTTGGGACAATAGCGTCGTCATCAATAATCCCGGCCAATCCGGCGATCCATCAAGCCCGCACTATCGCGATCTGTTCCCCCTTTGGGCCAGCGGCAGCTATGTGCCCTTTGTTTGGACCCGCGCCCGGGTCATGCAGGAAGCGGAGCATGTGATTAAGGTGACGCCGGCTCGGTGAGGGTCACGGCGGACTCAAGGGGTGTTTGAATTCACGTTGTCATCCCCGCCGAAGCGAAGCGTAGAGCGGGGATCTCATTGGACTTTGCGGTATGAGGTCCCGGATCGGCTGACGCCGTCCGGGATGACAGCGCCTATTGGTGACTTCCAACACCTGTAGCCCTGCGTGCGCACCCCCCCCTACAAATTCCCCATCACCATGCGGAACGGATGGATCGTGTGGGACTTGAACACCCCCGCAAGCGCATAGGGATCGCTCGCGGCAAAGGCTTCCACCGCGGCTTGATCGGCCACATCCAGGATAAAGTGCGAACCGATGGGCCCACCGTCCGGGGCGTTCAA
>JBEIEG010000258.1:0-3855 GCA_040383035.1 Hyphomonadaceae bacterium
AAAGGCGACTAGGCCGCCCACACACAAAGCGGCTGTGAGAGAGGAAAGCGAGCTGGCTGCGTAGTCTATAGTGATACTCATTCTTAGTTTCATATTGCGAATGATTTGCAAAAACAACTAAACCAAGTCGTAAATTACAGTCATCACTGGCTTTTTCTGGGCTTCCTCTCTATGAACAGAGGCAAGATAGGGGGGTGACAAGTGCTCTTTGATCCCACATTTAACGGGAGCGTGCCGCCTTTGGTGCTTTACCACTTTGGTCACAGGAAGCCTTTTTGAACATGAGCGTGCGACACAAGTGACCTTAAACGTGCCAACCGATAGCCTTGAGGCGGCCACGTCGACGAGTCCCACCGAGTTTAAGCTCAAAGATGGCTTGACCGCGCGGCTCTTGACCATTGGCGCGGGCTTTATCCTTTTGACAGAAGCCTTGTTCTTCCTGCCAACTATGGCGAGCCTGCGCGACGAATGGATCGTAAGTCGCCTCAATACAGCGGAGATTGTCGCTTTGGCCGGAACTGCGCCGGATAGCGATGGTCTTATGGGGGGCCGCACGTCTGAGCTGGTGCGCGCAGCCGAAATCCAGTCGGTGACGATTATTCAGAATGATCTCCGTCTGCCTGTCATGGGCACCCCGCCGCAAGGCACGATCATTGATATTGATCCAGAAGCCCAGACCATTGGCCGATCGCTTTCTGGCGTGTTGGAAGCCTATGCAGCGCCTGAAGGCCGATACCTTCGCATCGTTGGGCGGCCGCAGACCAACGCTGCAATAAAGCTTGAAGTCATTGTCGCGGAAGCACCTCTAAAGGAGTCGCTTATGCGGTCGACGTGGCAGGTATTGTTAGCGTCGCTGGCTTTATCCTTGACCATCGGGGCGCTGATTTATGCTGCCTTGGCCGATGGGTTCGTACGGCCGATGCGGCGTTTGACGCGCGCGATTACCCGCTTCAGCACCGCACCAACCGATGCGAGCCGGGCGCTTGTACCTTCCGGGCGGTCCGACGAAATTGGCCAAGCCGAAGTTGCTTTCTCTTCTATGCAAGACACCGTGCGGCAGGCCTTCATTCAGAAGGATCGCCTGGCGCAATTGGGGCTTGCTGTCTCCAAAATCTCCCACGATCTGCGGCATTCATTGGGTGCTGCCCAATTGGTAAGTGAGCGTTTGGCCTCGGTAGATGATCCGGTTGTGCGGGCAACCGCGCCCCGGCTTGAACGGGCGTTGCAGCGGGCGGTCAACTTAGCGCAGTCCACGTTGGCGTTTGGAAAAGCGCAAGAGCGCCCGCCTGAAACTGAGCTCTTCTATCTGTCTGATGCGTTGGATGACGCGGCAGAAGAAGCTTTGGCAGGCCTAACCGTGCCTTGGCATCATCAAGTTCCCAATGACCTTGAAGTGGAAATGGACGCTGAGCATTTCCACCGCATCTTGACCAATTTGATCCGCAATGCGGCCCAAGCGATCGCCCAATCCGGCAAGCCTGGCTCGATCCATGCCCATGCAACCGTCGAAGGCGACCGTATTGACCTGCATGTCATCGATTCAGGGCCCGGTCTGCCTAAACGCGTGCAGGACAATTTGTTCATGCCGTTTGCTGGTAGCGGGCTAGCAGGTGGGACAGGGCTTGGCCTTGCTATTGCGCGCGAGCTAGCCCGCTTAAACGGCGGCGACATTGTCTTAGGTGCGACAGGGCCGTCGGGCACCGACTTCATCGTGCAAGTATCGGCGCAAAAGGCCGATCCTTCGGAGAGTGCTGCCTAAGCACCGTTTGCTTTGGCTTCCTCCCGCTTTTCACGCTCCAGAATTTCCCGGGCTGGACCGCGGGAGATGACCAAAGCCATGATGATGCCAAAAATCCCGATCAAGGACGTGTAGAAGAAGAAGGCGGTATAACCAGCAGCAAGCGCTTGACCCGATACGCCAAGCTTTGCCCCACCCGCGGCAAAGGCTTCGGCTGGTAAATGGTTGAACCAAGGCTTCATTGCGGCCAACCAGCCTGTCTCAGACGCCTTGGCCGCACCTTCGATCACACGGCCGGAAAGCGCGGTGATGATCTTGCCAGGCAGGGCATAGAGTGAGGAGAACACCGCATATTGCGTCGCTGTAAAGCCTTCCTTCGTCAGCATCGACATGTACATGATCAGGCACGTGCCCGCGAACATGCCCGACAAATTATCGATTCCAATCGCGACATAAAGTGCAGGGATATTGGGGCCGGTCAGCGTAATCGCGATGAACGCCAAGTTCGACAAAGGCTGTAAAAAGGCCCCAATGACGAGGCAACGGAATAGACCAAACTTTAAGACCAGCCAACCGCTTAAGCCTGCTCCAATCGCACTCATGGCTGCGCCAAAGAATTTTTGCGCAAACGCAATGGAGTCCTTTGAGAAGCCTGCATCCAAATACATGGTTGAGGTCAGATTTAGGACGAAGTCTGCTATCCGATAGACGCAGATGAACACCAAGATCAGGCTGGCTAAGTCCTTGTACCGGCTGAAGAAGTCCGCCAATGGGTCCGCCAAGGCTGCTTTGAAATAGGCACCGGGGCGGGTTTTTAGGCGTGGGATTTGTAGGCAAGCCACCACCACGAGACTAAGGCCGATCAGTGCATAGCCTACCTGCTGCCAAACCCCCCAAGGCCTCGCAGCCAACGCCTCACTCATGGCCTTTGTGCCACCATAAAGGTCACCGACCAACCACGCTAAGGGCTCTGCCTTGCCAGCCAACCCCACTGCTAGCACACATGCAGCCAGTACCATCAGGGCAATGCGGCCGACCCATTCCAAATAATCGACCACGCCCCGATCAGGCACATCGGCGGGGGCGACCCATCGGGGCGCTGGCGCTGTGGTCTCACGCGGGGCCAAGAGCGTTGAGATGATCGCCAAACCCATGAAGCCCGCCATCGCGGCATAGGCAGCGGCCCAGCCAAGCCAGCCATATTGGTCGCCATTCAGGGCTTGGGCGACAAACAACGGTAGTGCCCCGGCCAACAGAATCGCGACCCGATAGCCCCATTGATAGGTTGCAGTTAAAACGCCCAAGCGGTTAGCATCACGGGCCACTTCAATGCGCCATGCATCAATCGCAATATCTTGTGTGGCCCCCGCTAAAGCAATTAGCACGGCAAAGGCCGCAAAGGGGATAAAGGCAGCAGTGGCATCGCCTTCTTTCGTGAAAGCCAGCGCGGGGTCATTGATTGCCATCAACAACAGCCCGACGATGACAATGGCTTGGGTCAACAGCATCCAAGCCCGGCGGCGGCCTAAGGCCTTATCCAAAACAGGGATCGCGACCCGGTCGACCAAGGGTGCCCACAGAAACTTTAGCGCATAGGTTAGAGTGGCGAGCCCCATCAAACCGATCAGAGCCAATGAAGCCCCGGCTTCTCGCAGCCAGATGAATAGGGCGATGCCCGCCAATTGATTGGGCATGCCGGCTGCAAAGCCCAAGCCAAACATGACCAGTGAAGGCCGTTCAAAAAAGGCCCCAACGCCTACTTTATCGTCGGCACCAAGTTCTAATTCCGGTTCGTTCGCGGATTTGCCAGCCATGAAGGTCCTCACAAGGATCAGGACCTCAAAAGAGCGGTCCCTAATCAGGCGGCGAAAGTGGCCTGTCTGGTGGCATTCGTCCAGCGCTCTAATACAGACGACAACATAGCTGGGTCGAGTGGCTTGGTGATGAAGTCGTTCATACCGGCATTTTTGCAGGCGCGACTGTCTTCTTCCATGGCCTCAGCCGTCAATGCGATGATGGGTGTCTCCAAGAAGCGGCCACCTAAGGCGCGGATGGCGCGGGTGGCTTCAAACCCGTCCATAACTGGCATGTGCACGTCCATAAGGACGAGATCATAA